>JASLGV010000503.1 GCA_030149995.1 Pedobacter sp. | reverse complement strand
TATGAAACAGAAAAACAAGTACCAAAAGTCCCGTCTGTTTAAAAAAAGTATTTTTCATTTTTTTTCTAAAATTATTGCAAATAAGACACCCGGTATTTCTAAATGTTGCACATCCCTTAAGAAAATGTTCGTTTTTATGAGCATAAGAAATGATACGATTCGTTTTCTAACATATTGGATTTCAATTCGGAATTTTTAAAAAGTAGTTCCCGTGAGGGCAGAATGGTAAAAACCCACACACCGAACAGCAAATAATAAATTAATGTACAATCTTTTACAAGCTACTCTCTTTACCATCTCCAAGAATAATAACATAACTGGCAGCGCTATAAAAAGTATTCAGATCATTCCTTCTGCTTTGATCCACTTGGAAAAAAGTGTATATTGATCGTTTAAGTAACATAGAACAATGTATTACCGAAAAATTATTCCAATAAATGCCCTACAGGATTATATCCTCTACTTTTGGATATTGGAAGATGTTACGAATGATACAACCCCTAAAAAATTTAAAATAATTCCCGATGGATTACCTGCATTGATATTCCAAAGCGGACCTAATTTGTTTTTTGCCAAAGATGGTAAGGCCATGCCTCAGCTGTACCTCTATGGACAATCAACAAAATATGCAGAACATCAGGTTACAGGATCTTTCAAAATTATGGGCGCCTATTTACGACCCACATCCTTAAAAACACTTTTTGACATTGATGCTTCGGAATTGAACAATCAAAATATTGCGTTAGCAGATATTCTCGACGAGCCTATTCTTGAGCAACTACTTAATACCCCATCTGTTGATGAAAAGATAGTCATCATCTCGCAGTTCCTCCTGAACCGCATACAGCAAATCAGACACGCTGATAACAGGGTAGAATTTGCCTCCAGGTTATTGCAAAGTGGCCAAAACCTACATGAGATCCAAATAGCAACAAATATGTCGGAACGTTCTTTGGAAAGGATCGTAAAGCAATACATTGGCCTTTCTCCTAAACTTTTTTCAAGAATTGTCCGCTTTCAATCGAGCTTAAATAACTTGCGTCATACAGACTTTAAGAGTTTTACAGAGCTTGCTTATCAGGCTAATTACTTCGATCAGTCACACTTTATTAAGGATTTTAAGGCCTTTACCGGCACAAACCCCAAGAACTTTATACTTAACATAGATGAACGCCTGGCCAACTTTCCACTTTGGAAAGAATAACCCCCTTCCCTTTTAGATGCTTGTCGGTTTTTTACAATTCTGCCAAATTTGCTTCCCGTAATTTTGCAGATATATCAAAAGTTAACGCTTACTAATTCTCAGAGGAATTAGTTTGGATGTCGTTAGCGAATTTAATTATTGTAAAAAAGCAACATGAGTAAAGACAACAATTCAAAAGTCGTTCGTTTAAATCCTAAAGGAGTACCCGCTCCCGTAGGGAAATATTCCCACGTAACCATCGTTCCTAAAAATTCGGATTTGTTCACCTTCTCTGGTCAAATCGGCGTAGATGATGACGGACATATTCCCGAAGATTTAAATGCCCAGGTGCATAATACCTTTATGAATATTGCGCAGCTCTTGACAAGTCAGTATCTAACAGCTGACGATGTTATCAAAGTGAATATATGGGCTACGGAAGAAATTGATTGGAGTTTCTTCGATGCCGAATGGCAAAAACTTTTTGGCGAGATCTATCCTTCTATGACGATAGCTTATATCACAGCATTAGGTCTTCCGGAACTTAAAATCGAGATCGAAATTTGGGTTTCCAGACAGTAAAAAGTAGATTGCTTGCGAGAGAACAAAAAGATCTCCGGAATCCAGTCCGATAAACGCGCCGGATACGGGAACCCGAAACCAACTATATATCAATTTGTTACTTGCTTTGACGCACGCGCAATTAAATACCGGATACTTAACGACCTTTTTGTCGTCACAAAGTGCAAGGAACAAATGGTTTGCGAAAATCTTATAAAATTAAACTAAATGACGGCACTAAACAGCCGTCATTTTAGTAAAATTAATCGAAAAGTATTACTTCGGCTTTTTAGTATAGCACGAACATACAGTCTGTTTGGAGCTTAACTTTTTTTCCACAAATGAATTACCGGTTTTTCTGCTAATTTTTCATTTGCCAGCTGCCCAAATGCCTTGATGTAAGGCTGTTCATTGTGTTCATCTAATCCTTCCTGGCTTGCCCAAATTTCATAAAACAGAAACAGGTTTTTATCCTCAGTACTCAGGTGCAGATCATATTGAATGCAAGCCGTTTCTTTTCTTGTTTGCATCACCATATTTTCCAGTGCCTGCGCCACTTCGGTGGTATATTCAGGTTTGCTTTTTATCGTTGCAGTCAGGTAAATTTTCATTGTTCTGTTTTTTGAAGTAATACATGGGGTTGAAAGGCATTTTCCAGATGCGTCAGGTAGACCTGTTTATACTTGTCTATCCGTTCCTGCGTAACGTTTTTTTCCAAATCGTGAAAATGAATCCCCTCTATTCGTTCCAGCGATAAAAAGGCATTCATCCGGTGAAAACCAAACAGTACACCATCGTCTACACTGGTCTGGTTAAAAAATTCGTTTGGAAGTGTAAAAGCTGTTTCAGGTGCATTCCATGTAGTAATTACCATATACTTTCTGCCCTGCATGGTACCACCGGTTCCGTAATTTATGTCAGGATTTTCGCTTTTCCGGCCATCGCTGTAAAACATTCCTTTTCTGTGTCCGGCCGTAAAAACCTTGTCTACGTATTCTTTCAGTTTATAAGGCATGGAAAACCACCATACAGGAAAATGGTAGATGATTACGTCTGCCCAAACATATTTCTCAACCTCTTCAGCCGGTTCATAATTTTCGTTGATGTCGGTCGTTTTTAGTTCAAATCCTTTTTCTCCCGTAAAAAACGTTTTGCCGATTTCCAAAAGAGTTTTGTTAAATTTCGCTCCCGAATGGGCAAATTTTTGTCCCCCATTGATGATGAATATCTTTGTCATTTTATTTTTATTGATATTTATCAGGCAAAATTATTCCGTTCCATTATATAATAAAAATAATGTAAATTTGAATAAACCATAATTATTATTATAAATATGCAAGCAAATCTTGAATGGTTCAGAACCTTTAGGGCGATATATGAAACAGGTACCATGAGCGGTGCTGCCAAGCAGCTTTATGTTTCGCAGCCGGGTGTAGGCCTGCATCTGAATGCACTGGAATTATACACAGGCTTTCCCTTGTTTGAACGGACCGCACGAAAAATGATACCAACAGAAAGAGGAAAACTGCTTTATCAGCAAATGTTAAATGCCTTGACTTGCCTGGAAGATATTGCAACCCGTTTTCAACGTAAATCAAGTACCGACCGGGCAACCGTAAGTGTTGGGATGTGCGTGGAAACCTTCCAACAGGCATTGGAAAAGCATATCCCTCACCTGAACTTCAATTTAATCATGCAGTTTGGAAGCAATGAACAGTTGGTCCAATCGCTGGAAGGCGGTTCAGCTGATTTGATCCTGACTACTTCGACCAAGCTTGGTAACGGCCTGTTGTATACTCCTTATGCAGTAGAACGACTGGTACTTGTAGCGGGCAATAATACCGATCTTTCTGGATTTCAGCTGCAGGATAAGGATAAGCTGAAAGAATGGATGAGGTCTCAACTGTGGTATGGTACCGCATCAGACATGCGCCTGCTAAATCTTTTCTGGGAAAATAATTTTGCTGAACGCCCTGGTTTTGTACCCAATTACATCGTACCCAATAAGTTTTCCATCATCAGGTGTCTGTCTGAAGGAAACGGACTTAGTATTTTACCAGATTTCTTATGCAAGGAAGCGCTGGATAATCAAAAGATCCTTAAAATCTGGGATGGCTACCATCCTATTGAAAATACTTTATATTTTGGAAAACGTAAACATTCCCTGTTTATGAATGAAATAGAATTAATAGAAAAAATGTTGGTTGATGAGTTCGGATAGGTTATTTTCAGGATCGATCCATTTCGTATTCAACAATACTGTAAAAATGGTATTTTAAATTGTTCTGTTAAATTTGCAACAAAGCCTGGCTTCTACCTTAATCTTTATTTATGAATGCTTTAATTATTGTTGATATTCAATATGATTTTCTACCCGGAGGTGCTTTAGCTGTTGGTCACGGGGATGAAATCATCAAAACCATTAACGACTTACAACCGAAATACGATCTGGTGGTTGCTACGCAGGATTGGCACCCAAAAGACCATAAGAGTTTCTTTACAGCCCATCCAAATAAGAAACCTTTCGAAGAAATATGGTTAAACGGGCTAAATCAGGTGCTCTGGCCAGAACACTGCATACAAGGAACAAAGGGAGCTGAATTGGTTTCTGAACTTTCCACAAATGCAATTGAGGCCATTTTTAGAAAAGGGATGGACAAAGAAATTGACAGCTACAGCGGCTTTTTCGATAATGGCAGAAAAAAATCGACGGGTATGGCCGATTATCTTAAAGGAAGAGGTGTTACAGAAGTAGCCATTTGCGGACTTGCCTCCGACTTCTGTGTATATTATACCGCTAATGATG
>JASLGV010000499.1 GCA_030149995.1 Pedobacter sp. | reverse complement strand
CCATTGTATGGTTTTCAGCCTTGGTGATGATGGGATCCTACCTTAATTCTTTGGGATTTATCGGGTGGTTTGGTCAGCTGATCGGCCATAAAATGGCTGGATTAAGCTGGCAGTGGGCCTTCCCAATCATTATACTGGTGTACTCGTATTGCCATTATATGTTTGCCAGTGCCACGGCCCAGGCAGCAGCCATGTATTCGGTGTTTTTAGCCGTAGGTATTGCCGTGGGCGTACCAGGTACCATGCTGGCTATTTTTCTGGGTGCCTGTGCTACATTAATGGGATCTTTAACACATTATGGGCATGGCCCCGCGCCAATCTTTTTTGGCAGTACGTATGTAGATATGAAAGATTGGTGGAAACAGGGCTTTTTTATCAGTGTGCTGTTTTTGTTAATCTGGTTTGTAATTGGTGGTTTATGGTGGAAAGTAATTGGATTATGGTAAAAACGAACGGAACACAGCTTTATAAATTATGGATGGCCCTAACCGGACTGTTTCTTTGCTTCTTTCTGGTAATCCACCTCTTAGGTAACCTGCAGCTTTTTTTACCGGCAGACCAGGCAAGAGAACAATTTAACTGGTATTCGCAGTTGCTGTCAAACAACATCCTGATTAAGATAATATCTTACGTACTCTATTTATCCATTATTGCACATGTATGCTATGCAATTGTGTTGTCGTTACAGAAAAGAAAGGCCAACGGACAAACTTATGCGTACGACCGGCGTGGCCAGGTAAGTCCCTGGTATAGCCGTAATATGGGGATTTTGGGTACTGTTATCCTTCTTTTTCTCATTATCCATCTGAAGGATTTCTGGTACCAGTATAAATTTACGGTGTTACCCGCAGACAGCAAAGGCCAGAAAGATTTGTATACAATTGTGGTGTGTGCTTACCAGGAACTCTGGTATGTGGTAGTGTACGAACTGGGGCTTTTAGCATTGGGTTTCCATCTGTTGCATGGTTTCTTTAGTGCAGCCAGAACACTTGGACTCTACCATCCAAAATACGTAACAATAGTGAAATGGATTGGATGGGTTTATACATTGGTAATTACGCTTGGCTTTATGACAATGCCAGTTTATGTTTATTTAAATACCTGAGATGAATAGTTTAGATGCAAAAATCCCGGAAGGGCCGCTTGAAGATAAATGGTCGAATTTTAAAAAGCAGGCCAAATTGGTAAACCCTGCCAATCGAAAGAAGCTGGAAGTCATTGTAGTGGGAACCGGTCTTGCAGGTGCTTCTTGTGCAGCTTCGCTGGCAGAACAAGGCTATCAGGTTAAAACATTTTGTTTTCAGGATACCCCCAGAAGAGCGCATTCAGTAGCCGCTCAGGGAGGGGTAAATGCAGCAAAAAACTATAAAAACGATGGCGACAGTATATTCAGAATGTTCTACGATACCATTAAAGGTGGCGATTTCCGATCAAGAGAAGCCAATGTTTACCGGTTGGCAGAATGTTCAGCAGCGCTGATCGATCAGGCGGTTGCCCAGGGCGTTCCCTTTGCCAGAGAATACGGAGGTTATCTCAATAACCGGTCGTTTGGTGGTGTACAGGTTTCCAGAACTTTTTATGCCCGCGGGCAAACCGGGCAGCAATTGTTGCTGGGCGCTTACCAGGCTTTAATGCGGCAGGAAAATTTGGGTAAGGTAACTTCCTATACCCGGCACGAAATGCTGGAATTGGTATTGATTAACGGAAAGGCAAAAGGTATTATTTCCAGAGACCTGGTAACAGGAGAAATTGAACGTCATGCAGCAGCAGCAGTTGTACTGGCTACTGGCGGATATGGTAAAATCTACTACCTTTCTACCCTGGCCATGGGCTGTAATGGTTCTGCGATCTGGAGAGCCCATAAAAAAGGTGCATGGATGTCGGGTGTGAGTTGGATACAGTTTCATCCTACTTGTTTGCCGCAATCGGGCGAACATCAATCCAAGTTAACACTCATGTCGGAATCGTTGCGCAACGATGGCAGGATCTGGGTGCCTCTTAAAGCGGGCGATGAGAGACCTGCAAACCTCATTCCCGAAGCAGAAAGAGATTATTACCTGGAACGCCGTTATCCCGCATTTGGTAATCTCTCCCCAAGAGATATTTCTTCAAGGGCTGCAAAAGAACGTATTGATGCCGGCTTTGGCGTTGGTCCGATGAAAAATGCCGTTTACCTGGATTTTTCAAAAGCTCTGGCCGAGCAGGGAAAAGATAAAATCAAGGAAAAATATGGCAATCTGTTTGCCATGTACGAGAAAATCAATGGCATTGATGCTTATCAGTACCCCATGCTTATTTCACCGGCTGCGCATTTTACCATGGGCGGTTTATGGGTAGATTATCAGATGATGACCACCATCCCGGGACTTTTTGCGCTGGGCGAAGCAAATTTTTCAGATCATGGTGCCAACCGGTTGGGTGCAAATTCTTTGCTTCAGGCATGCGTAGATGGTTATTTCATCGCCCCTTATACCATCCCGAATTATCTGGCGGATGAGTTGGGCGCCGAACCAGTAAAAACTTCGGATCCCGCATTTGAGGAGGCTGAGCTTGCAGTTAAAGTACAGCTAAAACACTTTATAAACAGTAAAGGCCATAAATCAGTTGATTATTTTCATAAAACTTTAGGTAAACTGCTTTATGATAAATGTGGGCTATCCAGAAATAGTCAGGGTTTGAAGGAAGCCATCCAGGAAATCAAAGCGCTAAAAAATCAATTTTATACCGATTTAAAGCTAACGGGAGATGAACACCTGAACAGTGAACTGGAAAAAGCCGGCAGGGTTGCAGACTACCTTGAACTGGGTGAATTGATGTGCCACGATGCCCTGCAAAGAGCAGAATCCTGTGGTGCCCATTTTAGAGAAGAATTCCAGACACCCGATGGGGAAGCATTGCGTAACGATCAGGAATATGCTTTTGTTTCTGGTTGGGAGTGGACAGGAGCAGATCAGCCACCTGCGCTGCATAAAGAACCCCTGGTTTTTGAAAATGTAAAATTAACCGTTAGAAGTTATAAATAAGGAGCTAAAATGAAACTGAACTTAAAAGTATGGCGGCAGGAAAATACAGCCGAGCGTGGTAAGCTTGTTAATTATCAACTTGATGGCGTAACAGCGCACATGTCCTTTTTAGAAATGATGGATATGCTTAATGAAAATCTTATTCAGCTTGGCGAACGGGTAATTGAGTTTGATCATGATTGCAGGGAGGGAATATGTGGCCAGTGTGGACTGATGATTAACGGGCGTGCACATGGTCCACTGGCGAATACCACGACCTGCCAGCTCCACATGCGCAGCTTTAAGGATGGCGACACCATTTATATTGAAC
>JASLGV010000438.1 GCA_030149995.1 Pedobacter sp. | reverse complement strand
TATTGGTCCGTACCAATTGCGCCTGTGCTTTATAGGCCGGATCCATTATTTTTACCGGGTTGCTCGGACTTGCCGGTTTGGTGTTATCGTAAGCCGGATTTGCAACCAGCGTGTAATATCCAAGAGGATAACCGAACCTGGTGATGTTCTTATCGTGAACACCCAGGTTACCTCCATATCCCAATGGTCTTGATCCGTCTTCTGTACCGGTAAGACTTAAAATATAAGGCGACCAGATTACTCCATTTAATGTAGAAGCATTTGGAATATTGCCCCAAGGACCGTAATTACCTTTATTATCGGCATCTACGTTTAGCTCAAACAAGGATTCTTCATTAAACTTATTGGCAATATTACCATTGAACGCTTCTTTATATTTTGCAAATGGCATTAAGGTTTTACCACTGTTATTGATTACATCCAGTAAAGTTGTTTTGGCATTTGCCCAATCTTCTGTAAAAACGTATGCTTTACCAAGCAGGGCTTTTGCTGCCCATTTATTGATCCTACCAACTTCAGAGGATCCCCACACTTTTGTATCGAGCAGGCTTGCTGCATCTTTCAGATCTTGTTTAATAAAATCCCAAACGGCTTTGGTAGTTGCACGTGGCTGCTGTGTTGCTGCCAGGTCTTTAGGCATTTCTGTAAAAAGCGGCAGCCCCATTTTACCTTCGTTAACGCCTCCTGCTTTGATATACGCTTCGCCAAATAAACATTCGAGGTTGAAATAATAAAAAGCGCGTAAAAATTTTGCTTGTCCGCGTACCGCATCAATATCTCCCTTTTGCCCTGGATTTGCTTTATTTTTCTCAAAGAAATCTGCTGCTTCCAAGGTTGCATTACAAGAAGCAACACCAGCATATAATGCCGTCCAGGCATTTTCAGATTTACTGTTGCTTACGCTCAGGTTATTGGCAGCCATTTCATTCCAGGCAGCATCGCCATCATATTGGGCCTCGCCTGCATGTGTAGCATTTTCAAGTGCTTTGGGCATTAACTCAAACCCCCATAAACCGGTACTTTTCAGGTTTCCGTAAGCCGGATTTAAAATGGTATTTAAATCGGCCAGGGTATTCGGATAAGAAGCCGTTGATAATTTATCAGTTGGCGCTACCAAATTTGGGTCTTTTTTGCAACCAGCCATTAAAATAATTGCCAGTGCCGTTATATATAGTTTTTTATACATGACTTTTTTCTTTTAATGGATGGTTAGAAATTTACATCAATCCCGAACGAATAAATACGGGTTTGCGGGTACTGGCTCACAACATCAATACCTCTTGAGGTTACACCTGCATAACCAGATGGCGAGAAAGAACTACCAAGCTCCGGATCCAAGCCAGAATATTTAGTAATGGTAAACAGGTTATTACCCATTACAAAGATTCTGGCGCTCTTTACTTTTATCTTCTGCATGAAACTGTTCGAGAATGTATAACCAATCTGTAAATTTTTAAGCTTCAGGTAATCGCCTTTTTCTACGAAATAGCTGTTAACAGAAGAATAATTGGTATTTGGATCTGTTACAAAACCCGTTGGTGTAACAACACCAATACGTGGCTGATCCGTTAAACCATTTCCACCCAGAAAAGATGCACCCCAAACTTTAGGTGAAGTATTGCCATCCTGGAAAGGACGCATTTCATAAGCTTTTACACCATTGAATAAATCGACACCCGCCACTCCATTAAACAGGAAGCTCGCATCAAAACCTTTGTAGTTAAAACGAATGTTAATACCATACACAAATTTCGGATTCGGGTTTCCGATTACCTGTCTGTCGTCGGCATTGATTTCATGATTGCCATCCAGGTCTGCAAAATGCAAATCGCCGGCTTTAGCTTGAACGCCATTTACCTTTTGATTGGCTGCTTCGGCATCTGTCTGGAAAATGCCCAGTACTTTATATCCATAAAATGAACCAAAAGGAAGTCCTTTCTTTGTAATGGTAATCGTTTGATTTGGCATCATCTGGAAAGAGTAATCGCCATTGTTGTAGAAGTTGTAACCATCGTACAAGGCTGAACTTGTTTCGTTCGATAGCTTGGTTACTTCATTTTTATTAAATCCTCCGGTGAAACTTACATCAAAACCCAATTGACCAACTTTGTCTTTATAGCCCACCATAAACTCAAAACCTTTATTGCTTACATTACCAATATTGGTTAGGTATTTACCGGCAATACCCGCACTTGGCGCCATTGGCAAGGCATACAACATATCGTAGGTTTTTTTGTTGTACCATTCTGCTGTAAAGTAGAGTTTGTTTTTAAGCAAGGTACCGTCCACTCCAATGTTGGTTTCTTTAACTGTTTCCCAGTGTAATTCCGGATTAGGAATGGTTCCAAAGGCATAACCAGGTATAATAGCGCCATTAGGTGCAAAGTTTGCTCCGCCCGCACTGCCGTTACCTAAACTATAGAAGGTTTCATATAAAGAAAGGAAAGAATAGGCCGGAATGTTGCTGTTACCCAGCTCTCCGTAACTTGCACGAAATTTCAGGTTATCAAATACCGGTAAAGCATTTTTGAAAAAAGGCTCTTCCGAAATGCTCCATCCTGCAGATGCTGCCGGGAAAACACCATGCTGTTTTTTAGGCCCGAATACGGTAAAATTGGCATCACGACGAATGGAGCCAGACAAGAAATATTTGTTTGCGTAGTTATAATTTAACCGCCCAAAAAATGATTTCACCAAACCATTATTATCTTGCTGACCAATAAAATTATAAGCTGTAGTAGCTGTTGGAATAAAAGCATAAGATGCTGCCGCTTCCGGCGATACATTCGTTGCCGTGGTGTTGGCATTGTTAAATTTATTTGTGATTTGCTCAAAACCGGCCAGTGCACTGATGTTGTGTTTTTCGAAAGACTGGTTGTAAGAAAGCACGTAGTTGGTTAAAAGTGACTGGCTCTCTAACGATGCTTTCTGCAATGAATTCGAACTTGTTCCTACACCACCAATTGAGAATGCATTTTGAAAATAGTTTTGCACCTCATTGTAGAATGAGTAACCTACGGTTGTTCTGAAAGTTAAGTGCAAAGGCAAGGCTACTTCGCCATATACATTTGCCTGTAAGTTGTTTTTAAAGTTTTGTACATGTGCATTGTCTACAGCACCTACCGGATGTGTACCTGAGAAAAGCAATTTAGGATAACCGGTTGGCAAAGTCCCGTAAGAACCATCGTTGTTGTAAACCGGAATAACCGGTAAAGTTCTGAATGGTGCATTGTGTAACTGTGCTTCGACTCCTACATTTTGAGGACTTGATGTACTGCGGCGTGAAATCGACAACTGCTCTCCGAATTTAAAAATATTACCGAGTTTAAAATCTGTATTGATCCTGGCACCCCCAATGTTGGAAAAATTCTTACGTGCCACACCTTCTTGTTTATTGTAAAAACCAGACACCAGGTAATTTACAACCGGGGTAGAGCCACTTAACGAAATGTTGTGGTTTTGTTCACTGGCATTGCTAAAGGTAGCGTCAATCCAATTCGTATTGGCTAATGTATCCAAACGGTTGGCGTTTGCAAATACATCTGGTCTTATGATGTTAATTAAACGGATGTAACTGTCGCGATCCAACAGTTCGCCTACTTTAGGTTTTGTAATGCCATAGCGCATGTTGTAATTTATAGACGGCGTACTGGAAGTTCCGCGTTTGGTGGTAATTAAAACCACCCCCCCGGCTGCTGCTGCACCATAAATAGATGCTGCAGCTGCATCTTTCATTACATCGATGGATTCGATATCCTGAACATTGATGTTACTGATGTCGTTTAAACGGTTCCCATCCACAATATACAATGGATTTGGCTGATTTAAAGATGCTAAACCTCTGATGATGATGCTCGACTGCGCATCTGGTGCACCCGATGATTTCACAATGTTTACACCGGCAACACGCCCTTGCAATGCATCAACCGCACTGGTGATGGGCTGGTTTTTAAAATCATCGCCCTTAACAGATGAAATGGAGCCCGTCAGGTCTTTCCGCCTTTGAGTTGCATACCCCACCACAACCACATCGTTTAGAGAATTTGCCTCCTCTTTTAACTGAAGTGTAATGATGGTTTGTTTGTTAACGATGATTTCGCGGCTTTTATAGCCGATCATTGAAAAGACCAGTACATCGGTACTGGCAGCCGAAATGGCAAAATGCCCTTTGCCATCTGTTACGGTACCCCGATTGGTTCCCTTAATAGAAACACTTACACCGGGCAGGGCTATTCCTAATCCATCGGAAACTGTTCCGCTAATGGAAGTACTTTGTGCGCTTACTGCAAAAGTTAAGAGCATAAGCAAAGGAATAAAAAGAAGCTTTTTAAGTAATGGTTTTTTGTCCATAGTTTGCTTGGTTAGAATTTTATATTTGGTATCCCAAAGAGAAACTATAAAAAAAAATCAAGCAAATTTCAACAACAGAATATAAATGAATATAAATATTTTTTAACTCAACAACCTAATTTACAGGTAGTTAATTTTTTATTATGATTCAAAAATATAAACTAAATATAACTCCTTTTTAGTCCTTAAACAGCCATTATCGCCATTACGGCATTCTCAAAATCATCATTAGCGATTAGAGATTTACATTTTAGCCTGGCTTTATAATTATAAATAGTGTTTACAGAGTAGCCAAGAATATGCGCTATTTTTTCTGTATCTGTAATGCCCAAACGGATTAAGGCAAATATCCTTAAATCTGTATTGAGTAACTGGCTTGGCAAAAGATGAATCTGATGTTCTTCATTAAACATCTGGTTAAATGCAGGTACAAAATTTGGGAAGATTTTAAGGAAAGCTTTATCAAAATTAACGAATAGCTCTTCCCGTTCCTTTTTCAGGTTTATGTTATCAACAAGCAAACGGATGTCGTCGTATTTTTTGGTAATAAGTTTATTATCAACAGAACGTTTAAATTTTTCCAATTTCTCAATATATTCTGAAATCAGGTTGAAGTAATAGCCAATATATTCTTCTTTAATTTTATTAGCCTCATCCAGTTTGTGTATGGTTTCCTGCAGGTGATGGTTTGATTCGAGGATAATCTTATCCGCAGCTTTAATTTTACGTAGTTGTTTATAAATTATAAAAGCAAAAACAACCAGAACAATGG
>JASLGV010000434.1 GCA_030149995.1 Pedobacter sp. | reverse complement strand
TCAGAAATATGTGCTAAATCGACTGCTGAGCTGCAGCTTTTTTTTGTGAAAAATATAAATTTCTGATTGCCCATATCAAAACCGGCTGGCTTCCTTCGGATAAAAAGCATAAAGATAAGTCTGGTTTCTGCATAAGGAACTAAAAAACGGCATTAAATGCATTTTTAACCTGCATTTTAAGATCCTGAAAATGAGTTTAAACGTAAATAATTTAAAAAAAACGCTTAAAGATTTTCCAAAATCAAAAGCAAATTTGTAACATTGCACTCGCAAAAAACGAAATGTTTTTTTCGGGGCCTATAGCTCAGTTGGTTAGAGTAGAAGACTCATAATCTTTTGGTCGCTGGTTCGAGCCCAGCTGGGCCCACTACTTAAAAAGCCGTTTTTCGATAAGAAAAGCGGCTTTTTTAATATCTGAAAGCAGGATTTTAGACATCATCACTGACTTTGGCAGTAATCCAACAGCCAGGTTCAACAAGACTTTTATTTAACTCCACGCAAAAGTGTAACTCAAAATAGATGCAAAACAACTATTTCCCATTAGTTTAAAAGACTATTTAAAGTTTAATGTTGAAGTACTGCTTAAGCTTTGAGTTAAATTCTTCACTATTAAAATTTATTACTGCTTCAGTTTCTCCTTTGATTATTTTAACCTGGTTATCATTGAGGGTAATTCTTCCATCATTTGTCAAAATGGATATTACTTTCTTATCTGTGAAATGAGAATCTTTGTTTAACTTAATTTTTTCAGTGAAATTGATTCTCTTAAGATAGGATGATATATGATTCGTTTGATTCATGCCGTCCAAACTTAGTAAAATATCTTGTTTTGTTAATCTACCGGCTTCAAGGGAGATCGAACTTATGGGGCGACGCTTTGCAATATCTATTAATGTATTACAACACTGCGGCCCGAGTTAAAAGCTGATATTGTGCGTATTCTTGATTTCAGCCATCACAAAAGTACTATGGGCACTGCCGATGCTTTCTACAGAACCTAATTTATTGAATACAAAATCCTGGTAGTGCTTCATATCCCGGGCAAACACTTTTAGAAAGAAATCGTAATCACCGGAGATATTGTAACATTCCACAACCTCATCGATCTGCAGGATGTCCTGTACGAAACTATGCCCGATCTTCCGGTCGTGTTGCTTCAACTTGATATTGCAGAAAACGATAAATCCTTGGTTGAACTTTTCAGGGTCCAGCAGGGCGATATATTTTTTGATATAACCACTGTTTTCCAGTCGCTTGATGCGCTGTACCACCGGTGAAGGCGACAGACTGACCTGAGCAGCTAATTCCTTTATCGTATGACTGGAGTCATTTGCCAGTATTTTTAATAGCTTCAAATCGATCTTGTCCAATTGCTCCATAGCATAATTTACTTTTTGAAGCAGTAAAAATAGCATGAAAAAGCATAATAATTCAATAAAAATCACTTTTAAAGTAATTTTGGTTGAATTTATGAAGATAGTACAGCTTTTATAACTGTTTTTATAACTTTGAACCGAGTTAAATACTCTGGTTCTTTGCATATTTCAACGATCGGGAAAGGTTTTACTTAGCGGTGAATTAATAGGGAATCGTGTGCAAATCACGAGCTGTCGCGCAACTGTAAGTAACACATAAAGCTTTACCAATAATGGTCACTGCGCAAGCGGGAAGGCCGGTAAATGCCGTTACAAGTCAGGATACCTGCCTTTGCTGAATTGGTCGAGACTTTCGCGAAAAGAGGTTATCGGACAGATCAACGTAAGTTCCGAGGTACCCAACCTTACCGGTTTAGGTGTGCCTTAGTTTGTCGTACCCGTTTCTCTCCTCTTTTTCCGCAAGCATCCTGAACTATCGAGGAACTTTTTAATGATTATTAACCATTTAAAAAGTTAACAAAAAGAAATACATGGAAAATATCCAGCATACCATCACGAATGATTTCGTGTTCACACTAAAGAGTATCTATTTCAATGAGGACTATATACCGTCCAACAGTACGCGCACCACTACTAACTTTGCTAACCTGGCAAGAGGAACAAGTCGTCAGGAAAATTTGCGCAACACCATTAATATGATCAATAATCGTTTTAATGCCCTGGCAAACTGGGATAATCCAACTAACGATCGCTATTCGGTTGAGTTAGAAATTGTTTCTGTTGATATAGATGTCGACGGCAGTGGTAAAACATTCCCGTCGATCGAGATCTTAAAAACGCATATCATCGATCATAAAACAGGCAACCGCCTTGAAGGTATTGTTGGAAATAACTTTTCTTCTTACGTACGTGATTATGATTTTAGCGTCTTGCTTTCAGAGCATAACAAGGGTAAAGATAAATTTAGCATTCCTGATAACTTTGGTGAATTACACGGCAATATATTTAAGCATTTTGTAAATTCAGAAACTTACAAAAAACGCTTTACCAAACTACCTGTTATCTGTTTAAGTGTAGCGGAGAATAAAACATATCATCGTACAGGAAATCATCACCCGATATTAGGCTTTGAATACCAACCAAGCGAATCTTCTTTAACAGAACAATACTTCAAAAAAATGGGCTTGCAGGTCCGTTATTTTATGCCACCTAACACCGCCGCGCCTTTGGCATTTTATTTCTTTGGCGACTTACTGGCTGATTATACCAACCTTGAATTGATCAGTACGATCAGTACAATGGAAACGTTCCAGAAAATCTATAGGCCTGAAATTTATAATGCAAATGCTGTTGCTGGATCATGTTATAAGCCAAGTTTGAAAAATCAGGACCATTCTTTAACAAAAATAGTATACAACAGGGAAGAGCGCGGCCAGTTAGCGATCGAGCAAGGAAAATTTGCAGACGAGCATTTCATCAAGCCTTACAAAAGTGTACTGGAACAGTGGTCTGCCAATTTCGCACTTTAATTACATAACAAGTTAAATTTATTTTATGATTAAGAAATTATTACCCACTTCAATTGTGGGAAGTTTGCCCAAACCTGCATGGCTTGCGCCACCTGAAAAATTATGGTCACCCTGGAAGTTAGAAGGCGATCAGTTACTTGAAGGGAAACAAGATGCTTTACGTATTTCTTTGCAGGAACAGCTATTGGCTGAGGTAGATATAATCAGTGATGGTGAGCAAACACGCCAACATTTCGTAACCACTTTTATTGAGCATTTAAGTGGTGTAGATTTTGAAAATCGTAAGGTCGTAAAGATCCGTGACCGTTATGATGCGAGTGTGCCTATCGTTGTAGGTGAGGTAACACGTCAAAAAGCTGTTTTTGTTGAAGATGCTAAATTTCTACGTAAACAGACAGATAAACCTATAAAATGGGCGTTGCCGGGGCCGATGACCATGGTGGATACCTTGTATGATGCCCATTACAAAAGCAGAGAAAAACTGGCCTGGGAATTTGCGAAAGTACTCAATGAAGAAGCAAGAGAATTGCAGGATGCGGGGGTAAATATAATCCAATTTGATGAACCTGCATTTAATGTTTTTTTTGATGAAGTGAACGATTGGGGAATGGCGGCATTAGAAAGAGCCATTGAAGGGTTACACTGCGAAACTGCGATACATGTTTGCTACGGTTATGGAATAAAAGCTAATAATGATTGGAAAAAAACATTGGGATCAGAGTGGCGTCAATACGAAGAAATCTTTCCGAAAATTAGAAATTCCAATATTGATATCGTGTCGTTAGAATGCCACAACTCAAAGGTACCCTTAAATTTAATTGAGCTGGTTCGTGGGAAAAAAGTAATGGTTGGCGCAATTGATGTGGCGACCAACACAATTGAAACACCCGAGGAAGTAGCTAATACTTTACGTAAAACGCTCGAGTTTGTAGATATTGAAAACCTTTATCCTTCGACAAATTGTGGTATGGCTCCCTTATCCCGGAACGTAGCAAGAGGTAAATTAAGTGCTTTAAGTGCCGGAGCAGAAATTATACGAAAAGAGTTTGGGCTATAGTTCCAATTAAAAAGAACTCCACTGACATATTATAAGATTATATTGAAGAAGTTATTAGCAGTATTAAATAAAGCAGGTTTCGATGGTTTCCTGTTAATGATAGGCACCATGATCCTGCTGGCCTATTTTTTGCCGCAGCCTGGCATGGTCAAAGAACCTGTCTCGATGGAGGAGATCGCCAATGTAGGCGTGTCGTTAATTTTCTTTTTTTACGGCTTGCGACTGAGTGTTGAAAAACTAAAAGCAGGGCTTGCCAACTGGAAAATGCACATTATTGTCCAGTTGACAACCTTCTTGTTTTTTCCGCTCATCGTTTTAGCATCCCGGCCTTTGTTCGTTAACACTGACTTCGAGTTGCTTTGGTTGGGTGTGTTTTTTCTGGCAGCTTTACC
>JASLGV010000380.1 GCA_030149995.1 Pedobacter sp. | reverse complement strand
CCACTTACAGCAGAAACCCGTCAACTGGTAAACGACGAATATTTATTCCATTTTAAGAAGCCGGTCTTTTTCATCAATACAGCCCGTGGCGAAATTGTAAATACCCGTTCGATATTGAAATATATAGAGCAAGGTAAGATTTTAGGTGCCGGATTAGACGTGCTGGAAACGGAAAAATTCCCGGCATTGGGTACACAGGATTGGTATAATGACCTGAAAGAAAATGAACGGGTTATTTTAACACCGCATGTTGGCGGATGGACTTTCGACTCTTACAGAAAGATTTCTGAAGTATTGGCAGAAAAGCTAAAGGCCATCTGATTGTTACAAAGACATTTGGTTTAACCAGAACATTCTGTTTACCTGTGTGTTATTTTTAAAATGAATTAACCACCGTTAATTTGTTTTAAAATGTTAAATTGTATGCAGAATTCAAGGCTAACCAAATATTATGTCTAAAGATCATTTATATAAAACAACGGTAACCTGGACGGGTAACAGAGGTTCGGGTACGATGGATTACCGCTCTTACGATCGGGATTATGTAATTGCTGTTGAGGGGAAACCCGAAATCGCCGGTTCTTCAGACTCCGCGTTTCTGGGCGATAAGTCGAGATACAACCCCGAAGATTTGTTACTGGCTTCGATTTCCAGCTGTCACATGTTGTGGTACCTGCATCTATGCTCTAAACATGAAATTGTGGTGATCGATTATGTAGATGAAGCAACAGGAACCATGGAAGAGGGGGGCGATGGAAGTGGAAAATTTAAAGAAGTAACGCTGCGTCCACGTATTTTAATTGCCGATCGGACACATATAGAACTGGCTCAGTCGTTACATCAGGAAGCCAATAAGATGTGTTTTATTGCCAATTCACTTAATTTTCCTGTTCGCCACGAGGCAAGCTGCACCGCAGAAAATACATAAGTTACTTGCGGTTGCGTATGCAATGTCATCCGCAACCGCAAGTAAAGTGTTAGTTGGTTTCCCAATAATTATTTTTAGGAGTAGCATCCATAAAAAGGCCTCCATCAAGGGTAATGGATTTTATTTTCTTAGCGGTATTCAATACAACATTGGTTTGCCGCTGGTTAGACTTCCAGATAGCCGGTGTTTGGTGGATGGTTTCTTTCTTACCATCGGCATATATAATATTCACGTCAAAAGGAATGGCAAAACCACCATCGTTTTTAATGCTGATAACCGATTTACCAGCTAAACTGCTTACTTTTTCAATCGATAAGTCTATGTAATGGTTGCTGAAAAACCAATTCTGAAAAAACCAGTTTAGGTTTTGTCCCGAACCAGCATTCATCGAATTGAAATAATCCCATGGAATTGGGTGTTTGCCGTTCCAGTTATCCATATAAGTATGTAAAGCTTTTTTAAACAGGACATCGCCCAGCATATCTTTCAGGGCCAGGTAAGAAAGGGAAGCTTTTCCGTATGAATTATTACCATAACCTGAGCCGGAAACCTGGGTAGACATGGTAATGATGGGCTGATCTTCTTCGGTAGAAGGATCGTTGATGTAATTCTTAACCCTAAAGGTCTTATAAAATTTATCGGCAGCTTCTTTTCCGTGTTCGGCAATTCCAATCAGGTATTCAAGTGTGGTTGCCCAGCCTTCATCCATAAATGCATACCTGGTTTCATTAATCCCCATGTAAAAAGGAAAATAAGTATGTGCAATTTCATGATCCTGAACCAATTGGGCAAAAACAGGGTCGTCGGTATCCGAGTCGTTTACCATCATTGGGTATTCCATATCGGCAAATCCCTGAAATGCTGTCATTTTTGAGAAAGGATAAGGAATGCCTGGCCAGTTGTTTGAAAACCAGTTCAATGCGAAATTATTATGCTTTACAGAATTAGCAAAACTTTTTGAACTGACATCGTAGGTGGCCTGAGTGCTGGCTCTGCGCTTGGTTTGCGCATCTACAATTACGCTCGATGCATCCCATACATAATGATTGCTTAAGCCAAAACATACATCCGTGATGTGGTCTGCTTTAAATTTCCAGGTGTTCCAGACATTTTGACGGGTTACTTTTCCATCTTTCATTTCCTGTGCATTGGCAATATGAATAATCTCGTCGCTGGTATAAGATTTTTTTAACCGCTCGGCAAATACAGGCTCCAGAACTTCATCCGGATTTAAAAAATCGCCGGTAGCATATACGACATAGTTTTTAGGTGCTTTTACGGAAAATACATAATCGTTAAAGTCGTTATAAAATTCCACACGGTCTGTATGTTCAATGCGGTCCCAGCCATTGTAATCATCGTAAACAGAAATCCTCGGGTATGCGTATGCCACATAGAAAGTAGTGGAGTCAATCTGTCCTTCACGTCCGCTTTCTTTTGATAACGGATACTGCCAGTCAATTTCAATTTGTGTTTTGCTGTTTGGATGAATGGCCTTTTTTAATCTTACTGCTCCAACTGTACCCCAGTTTTTAGCATTTACATTGTATGTTTCGCCATTTATTTTAAAGCTGCTGATGGTTAATCCGGCAGAAAGAAAATCGCTGCTTACATAACCGCTGCGCGGTGCTTCTGGCTTGTGCAGGTTGTTAACAAAACGAACAACAAGTGTTTTAAGTGTATCGGGGCTGTTGTTGCTGTATTGAATTGTTTCACG
>JASLGV010000370.1 GCA_030149995.1 Pedobacter sp. | reverse complement strand
TGTTTTACCCCGGCACAACAAAGTGTGCCATTATCGGGTATTACTCCAGGGCCGGAAACGCACCAGATTACTACACTTAGTGTAAGCAGCAGCAATAATTTGTTTAGCTCTTTAAGTGTAGGCAATGTGAGCAATGGACATGCAACATTAAATTATCGGGTTGCAAATGGACAGAGCGGTACAGCTACCATTACCGTAACAGTTAAAGATAATGGTGGTACGGCAAATAATGGGGTAGATACCATTCTTAAATCATTTACGATAACGGTAAATCCCCTGCCTCAGATTACAATTACCTCTGAGTTAGGCACAACTTTCTCAAAAGGAAAAACAACGAAACTTACAGCAACAGGAGGCGAAAGCTATCAGTGGTCTGGTCCAGCGGGTATAATTGGCAATAGAAATACGAGTAATATAGAAGTACGACCAGAAGGCGCTTCGGGTACCTATACAGTTGTGGTAACTTCTGCAGAAGGTTGTATAAGTACACAGAGCATTACGCTTAACACCAAAGAAGACATAGCACAAATTTCAGGAACTAATATTATTAGTCCCAACGGCGATGGGGTGAACGATTATCTCATCATCAAAAATGTGGATTTGTATCCTAATAATGAGTTGGAAATATTTGACCGTGCTGGTAGAAAAATCTATAGTAAAAAAGGTTATAGCAATGATTGGAACGGTACTTTCAACGGTATGCCTTTGACTGAAGGAACCTACTACTATATCATCAATTTTATTGGTGTGGGCAAATACAAAGGTTTCATTACCATTATTAAAAATTAATTACACACATAAGATGAACACATTCAAAAACTTCCCCAAAATATTTGCATTGGTACTGTTTAGCTTAAGTGGTGTAACAGCGAAAGCACAATTAAGTCCGCTGGGAACTATGTATTTTCAAAACAGGTATGTCAATAATCCTGCTTATGCAGGTATAGAAGCGGGCTTACAGCTTGATGCAGGCATTAAAATACAAGACAACAAAATGCCTGGTTCGCCAAAAACCCAGTTTATTACCGGAAGCTATGCCCTTGGCGAAAGGGCTGGTCTGGGACTGAATATTAATGCAGAGCAAATAGGACTTGTGAAAAAATTAAGCACAATGGTTAGTTATGCCTATCATTTGCCACTTAATGCCCAAGACGACAAGCTGAGTTTTGGATTTTCATTAGGTTTTACCGATCAGATGATTTCGTATAACGAAATAAATGGTCAGGTCAATGATATTGCTATTAGTAATTTTAACGAAAGAGAAACCTACGTTGATGGTGATTTTGGGGTGTTATATCAGGTGAGCAAGTTTAATATAGAAGCATCTTTGCCCAACCTGAGTAATTTCTTTAGAGAAAGGTACCGGAACAATAATGTTGCTGATTTGGCTCGATATTATGCGGCTGCATCCTATCAGTTCAATTTGTCGTCTGATCCGAATGGACCTGTTTTAGAACCCAGATTGGCCTATAGAGCCGTAAAAGGATATAAGGATATGTTTGATATTGGCACCAATGTTCAGTTTAATCAAAAGCTTAATTTTTTTGTATTATATCATAGTTCGCAAAGTGCTACCGTAGGTATTGGAGCCCAGGCTATAGATAATCTGCATCTCAATTTTATCTATACTTCGGCTACGGCGGTATTGGCAGGCCAAACCAGTGGTTCTTTTGAAGTGAACTTAAGATTGAGGCTTTTTGGTCAGAATAAAAAGAAACAGGAATTATAATATTGGACTAAGCGATTTCACCTCTATTGTATACTTAGATAATTTGCCCGGATATCCATCAACAAATGAATTGATTGAATCGTATTTATAACTAAAGTATATTTAAAAAGGTGTGGTATTCGGGTGGCGAATTTCAAAACCTTCCAGACATTGTTTAATCGCCGATGTTAGCTCTCAGTGCGAATCCCAATGGGATCACTTTAAAGCCTCAACGAAAGTTGGGGCTTTTGTATTTTAAAGTGAAATCGTCTTTTTCTGTGGTGTCAGCCGGAAACACTCAATTTGTACTTGTTATGCGGACTTTTAGCAATTAGTCTTATTTTTCTCTTCAGTATGATTTTTACTGATAACAAAGACTTGATTGCCGGGGTAAATTATTTTCTAACCTGTTTATATATCATAATTTTCTATTATCAATATTTTTCTGTCTTTGATTTTTAAAAATACGAACTTATTATTCGGGTCATCATTATTGCAATCTCGTATTTATTGATTAAACAATTTACAAACAATATAATAAATATTATTGGCTTAGCTTTTTTCATTAATGAGATCCGTCAGGATCTCATTAATGAAAAAAGAAAATAACCCCTGCAAATCAAATTATTTGAAGGGGTTATTTTTGATTTAAACCAGGGATTAATATTAATTTAGGGAAAGTAGTTGTGGGCCAAACTCCTCAAAATAGATAAATTGTTTATTTACACCCAATTCAACCAGATCCTGATATTGTTTTTGAATAAAACCTCATGGCCCGCAGATAAAATAATGTGCATTTGGTTGCAGCTTTAAGGAAAGTACCTTTTTAATATCCAGATGCCCCTCCAGAATTCCGTTTTCTGTGTTTTCCTGGGTTACCTGATTGTAGAAAACATGCTGTTTAACATTGGCTTTAGCTTCTACAATATTATTT
>JASLGV010000347.1 GCA_030149995.1 Pedobacter sp. | reverse complement strand
GGATTTACTTTTTAGACCGTACCCTCAGGCAATCCATCTATGCCATTTATGGATTTGTAAGGCTTGCCGACGAAATTGTTGATAGCTTTCATGCTTACGACAAAAGATATTTACTCGAAAAATTTAAACAGGATTGTTTTGAAAGCATTGAACAGAAAATCAGCTTAAATCCAGTCCTTAATTCCTTCCAGCAGGTGGTAAACCAATACCAGATCGATCTGAAGCTGGTAACACTTTTTTTAAACAGCATGGAAATGGACTTATCCGACCAGCAATACACCCAGGAATTATATGATACCTATATTTTAGGATCAGCAGAGGTGGTGGGACTCATGTGTTTAAAAGTATTTACGCAGGGCGATGAAGAACAATATAACGAACTGAGGCCTTTTGCGATGAAACTGGGATCTGCTTTTCAGAAGGTTAACTTTTTACGGGATATAAAAGCCGATTTGCATAACCTGAAGCGTAATTACTTCCCCAATATCAATTTAAAAACCTTTTGCGACAACGAAAAACAGCGCATTGAACAAGAAATTGAAGCTGAATTTGAAGTGGCTTTGATTGGAATTAAAAAGCTGCCTTCAACCTGTAGAAACGGGGTATACCTTTCTTATGTTTATTATCGTAAGCTGTTTAATAAAATTAAGGGACTGAGTGCAGAAAAGGTGATGAGCGAAAGGATACGCATTCCCAATCATCATAAAATAGGGCTGATGTTTGATTCCATGATCCGCTATAAACTCAATGTTATATAATTAAGATATCGGGCGTTTAATGCAGGAACAGGTTATTTTAGTGGATGTGCAAGACCAGGCCATTGGTTTGATGGAAAAACTGGAAGCGCATAAAAAAGGATTGTTACATCGTGCTTTTTCGGTTTTTATTTTTAACAGCAAACGCGAGCTTTTATTACAGCAACGTGCTTTTGATAAATACCATGCCAGCGGACTCTGGACCAATACTTGTTGCAGTCATCAGCGGGTGGGTGAGTCCGATCTTGCAGCAGCCCACAGGAGACTGCAAGAAGAAATGGGCTTATCCTGCGAATTGAGGTATGCTTTTAATTTTATTTATAAGGCTTCCCTGGATAATGGACTGACCGAGCATGAATTTGATCATGTTTTTATCGGTCATTCAGATCAGTTACCGGTAATTAATGCAAAAGAAGTTGCTGATTATAAATATGCAGATCTGAACTGGCTTAAGCAGGATATTATCCAAAAACCGCATTTATATACGCCCTGGCTAAAAATCTGTCTGGATAAAATTATGCTTTAAATAAAAAACGGGCATACAACCTAAGTCGTATACCCGCATCTAAATTAACGCTCTCGGGTACAAATATAGGGTTAGAATTGTAATTTCTATAACTTTTAACATTTTATTTACGTTAAAATGTTATTTCTTTAATCGGACGTTTTCTTTTTGTCTGGCTGTCAGTTGTTTATGTTTGTTTTAACGTGATTTATTTTTTTTGAAATAAACCTTTTGGACAATCTATTGTTCTTTAAAAAACATAAAATACCTCATATCATGGAAAAAGAAAGAATTTTATCCCTTCTTGAAATCATCAATCAGCAAGTGAGCTCCTCTGTTCTTGGTGGCATGGAGGCCGAATATGAAGAACTTGAAGACCTGGGATATATTAAGATAAACCGCGATGCGGTGCAATGGTCGGCAGCGGTCACACCAGCCGGTCACGAATATCTGGGACATATCTAAACCGCTACTTATTTAAATGTCTTTTTATGCGTAGATTCTGTTAAATTTGAAACCGTTTGGAATGGTTATTCCAACGGAATAAAAAAATGAAGGATTTACAACTTAGAAAGGTGCAGGTAATCCGTTATGTAACACCTTTGCGGGAGGGTGGCTCTATGCCAGCCATTGCAGAGGCCGATGATGGATTTTTATATGTGCTGAAATTTAGAGGAGCCGGGCAAGGACCAAGAGCGCTTATTGCCGAACTAATTGGTGGAGAAATTGCCCGTATACTGGGTTTACGTGTACCCGAACTGGTTTTTGCCGAACTGGACGAAGCATTTGGACGTACAGAGCCAGATGAAGAGATTCAGGATCTGCTTAAAGCAAGTACAGGCTTAAACCTGGCTTTGCATTATCTTTCGGGCGCCATTACTTTTGATCCGACCGTAACGAAAATAGATCCGCTGCTGGCATCCCGGATAGTTTGGCTGGATTGTTTTCTAACCAATATGGATCGCACCTGCCGCAATACCAATATGCTGATCTGGCATAAAGAACTTTGGTTAATTGACCATGGTGCTTCGCTGTATTTTCATCATTCGTGGCAAAACTGGGAAGAACAGGCAAAACGACCTTTTGTATTGGTTAAAGACCATGTGTTGTTACCCTGGGCTTCGGAATTGGAAAAAGTACATGCCGATTTTTCTAAACGCTTAACAAATCAACACCTGGAAATGGTGGTTAACCTGTTGCCGGATACCTGGCTGGAAGGTGAACGAAACTTCGAAACGATTGAAGCACATCGCCAGGCATACATCAAATTTCTGGAAATACGCCTGGCGAATGCCGATATATTCTTAAAAGAAGCACAACATGCAAGAGAAATTCTTATTTGAGTATGCGGTCATTCGCGTGGTGCCCAGGGTAGAACGTGAAGAATTTGTAAATGCCGGTGTTATATTATACTGTAGCGGACAGCAATTTTTAAAGAGTATTTATTTACTGGACAGGGAAAGGATTCAGGCTTTTTCTCCATCTATAGATGTGGATGTGCTGGAAGAAAATCTATGTGCATTTGAACGCATAAGTCATGCTGCCGATCATTCCGGACCCATTGGTCAGTACGATGCACCATCGCGTTTCAGGTGGTTAACTGCAACCAGAAGTACAGTTATTCAGTGTTCAAAAGTACATGCCGGCTTTTGCAGCAATGCAGATGAAACCCTTTTAAAATTATACGAACAATTGGTGCTTAACCCTTAACATCTGTATTTTCATTGCCTAAAGAATATTTTAAAAAGCTACAAGACCTGCTGGTTACAGAACGTGAAGCGGATTTACAGTCCTATCTCGATTTAACCTCCAATACAGCCGCCTCAGAGCGCCGTGCACTTGGTTTAACCTGGTATCCCATTGCCATCCGGGGTAAGGAAATAGGCCGGGGCGATTACCTGACAGTAGAAATAGAGCGAACGAATCATACAGAAGATACACACCAGTTTCGTTTTGGTGCTTCTGTTGCTTTGTTTTCCAATCACCAGGCGCGTGAAGATCGCCTGGAAGGGATTCTGACACATGTTTCGGGAAACCGCCTTAAAATTCATTTTCAAACCGACGAACTACCGGAATGGAGCCGGAACGGGAAGTTAGGGGTCGACCTGCTTTTTGATAACAACAGTTATGATGAAATGCAGCATGCCTTAAGAAAGGCTACGCAAATGGATGAAAATAAGGCGTTACAGGCGCTAATCCGGATTCTGATTAACCAGGAAAAGCCATCATTTTCTACTGAAACTTTCAATGGTGAGCTGAAAAACTTAAATGAAGCACAGCAACTTGCCGTTAATAAAATTGTTTCGGCTCAACAATTGGCCATCGTACACGGACCACCGGGAACAGGAAAAACAACTACGCTGGTTCAGGCCATAAAAGCCATGGCTGCAAGACAGCCGGAAAAAATACTGGTGGTGGCACCAAGCAATACAGCTGTAGATCTGTTAACTGAAAAGCTAAGTGCTTCTGGCTTAAATGTGGTACGTGTGGGCAACCCGGCGCGTGTTTCTGAGCAGTTGCAGGCAGCAACGCTCGATCATAAAATGGCTGCCCATCCGGAAATGAAGGTGGTTAAAAACTTAAAAAAACAGGCCGATGCATACAGAAATATGGCCCATAAGTATAAACGTAGCTTTGGTCATGCCGAACGGGCACAAAGAAAAGCCCTTTTTGATGAAGCACATAAGCTTATAAAGGAAGTGGAACGCAGCGAGCAGTATATTATGGATCATGTTTTTGCAGGTGCGCAGATTGTAACAGCTACTTTAGTAGGTTCCAATCATCATACCGTTAGGCATTTGAAATACGATACCATTGTGATTGATGAAGCCGGGCAAGCCCTGGAGCCGGCTTGCTGGATTCCTATTTTAAAAGCAAATAAAGTGGTGCTTGCCGGCGATCATTTGCAGCTTTCGCCTACCATTAAATCGAGCCGGGCAGCTAAAGAAGGGCTCGGGAATACCTTATTTGAAAAAATGGTGACCGCCCATCCGGAATCGGTTGTATTGCTGAACGAGCAATATCGCATGCACCAATCAATTATGGGATATTCTTCAGCTGTTTTTTACCAGGATAAACTGGTTGCGCATCATTCGGTGGCAGATGCATTGCTTTTTAAGATGGATGTGCCTTTAAATTTTATTGATACAGCCGGATGCAGCTACGACGAGAAACAGCAGGGAACCAATATCAGTAATCCGGATGAAGCTGTCTTTTTATTGAAGCATTTGCAGTTGCTGCTCGAACAAAACAGCACGCAGAACGGGTTAAATAAGATGCCAGGTATTGCTGTTATATCGCCCTATAAGGAGCAGGTACAGTTGTTAAGGGCTTTGCTGGCAGATAACCCATTTTTTGAACCTTATTCTAAAAATATTTCTGTCAATACAATTGATGCGTTTCAGGGGCAGGAGCGCGAAGTGGTTTACATCAGCCTAACCCGGAGCAACCCCGAGGGCACCATCGGATTTCTGGCCGACACCCGAAGAATGAATGTGGCCATGACCCGTGCCCGCAAAAAACTGGTGGTAATCGGCGATGGAGCTACCCTGAGTAAAGCTGCTTTTTATGCAAACTTTATCAGCTATGCAAGCGATCTAAACGGTTACCACAGTGCCTGGGAATTTATGGATTACTAAGCTTTTTCCAGTTGAGGTTCGTTTAATTTGTCAGAAATACTTGCGCCGGCTACCAGCAATTCGCTCGTAATGGTTTTGGTGTAATCGATAATTTCAGATTTAAAATCTTTTACCGAAGCACCCGAGCGGATTTCTTCGAGGCGTTTTTCCCACTGACCGGTTAATTCTGCCTGTGCAATTTGTTTATCCTTAACAACCTCGTATACGGCCAAACCTTTGGCTGTTGGAACCAGGTTTCGTTTTTCCCTTACAATGTAAGAACGGGTAATCAGGGTTTCGATAATAGAGGCCCGTGTAGCAGGTGTACCCAGTCCGCTGTCTTTCATGGCATACCGCAACTCCTCGTCTTCAATTTCTTTCCCGCAGGTTTCCAGGGCCTTTAACAGCGAAGCTTCGTTGTACATGGCTTTTGGCTTGGTTTGTTTTTCCAGCAGGGCTTTTTCTGTTATGGGCAGGAGTTCTTCGGCTTTTACCTTTGGCAGGGCAGCATTGTCTTCGTCTTTTTTATCTTCTTCCTTTTCATTGAAAACAGCGCGCCAGCCGGCAGATTGTATAACCGTACCATTGGCCAGGAATTTAATCCCCGACTGGATGGTAATTTTGGTAATTTCTTTCAGACATTCCTGATGGAAAGCTTCGATCATACGTCCAACAACCATATCGTAAATGGCTTGTTTATCGCTGCTTAAACCATGGGCTTCAATACCGGTGGGTAGAACGGCGTGGTGATCGGTTACTTTTTTAGCATTTACACTTCTTTTATTCAGGCTAACAGTTTGCAGGAATTGGGCTTGTTTTCCAAATAGCGGATGATCCGTAAATTTATCGATCAGCTCGGGTACACCGGCAAAAATATCATCGCCAATATAACGGCTACCCGTACGTGGATAAGAAACGAGTTTGCTCTCGTACAGGTTTTGCAAAATGCTGAGCGTTTGATCGGCCGTATATCCTTTCTTTTTATTTGCTTCCTGTTGCAAACTGCTTAAGTCGTGTAACAGGGGAGGTGGTTCTTTACGGGGTTTAGCTTCTACGTGTATAATATGTCCGCCCAGCGGAAAACCCGATTGAATGTCCTGAAC
>JASLGV010000223.1 GCA_030149995.1 Pedobacter sp. | reverse complement strand
GACTATTTCGGTTTAAATAATTTAACACAGCTTCCACAACTAAAAGACATCAGCAAAGAAGAAAACAGCGTAGGTGAAACAGTCGAATAATTATTTTAAATAGTTTTAAACCTGCTTGTTATTAATTTTTTTTTTTGTACTTTTAAACTATAAAAGCAATTTTTATTTTTGTGTAATGAAAACGCCAAAGAAATCCCCGGTAAAGCCTACTACCAAGAAACAGGTAGCAGACGATGAAGAAATTGATGACATAGAAATCGAAAAGCAATCAAAAAGAAATCATGATGATGATGACGACGATTTTGATCTGCCTTTAGATGATCTGGATACTTTTGATGATTTTGATGATGACGACGATTATTAAGATATAAAAATAATATATTTGAAAAGCATCCGCCTGTGTAGGCTGGATGCTTTTTACTTTTAAATACATGTCAATGCAGCTTATACCCGTAATTAATCAGGCTCAGAAAAAAGATTTTTTAAATACCGCTAAACATTTATATAAAAACGATTCAAACTGGATTTGTCCGCTTGACTCGGAAGTTGAACATGTTTTTAATCCGGATAAAAATCCATTTTTCAAACATGGGAAATGCGAACGATGGGTCTTAAAAGATACCAACGGACAATTAATAGGCCGGGTAGCCGCTTTTATAAACGAGAAAAAAGCTTTTAAATTTGAACAGCCTACAGGCGGCATGGGCTTTTTCGAGTGTATTAATAACCAGCAGGCAGCTAACTTACTATTTGATACCGCCAAAACGTGGCTGATAGAAAACGGTATGCAGGCGATGGAAGGGCCGATTAATTTTGGTGAAAATGATAGTTTCTGGGGCTTGTTGGTTGAGGGTTTTACGCCTCCCTCTTTCGGAATGAACTATCACCACCCCTATTACAAGGCTTTATTTGAACATTACGGATTTAAAACCGAATATGAGCAACTCACCAATCACATTAACCTGACCATTCCTTTCCCAGAACGTTTTACCAAAATCGCCAACTGGGTAGCTAAAAAACCAGGTTATACTTTTGAGCATTTCGATAAAAAGAGAGCAGATAAATACATTGCCGATCTGATGGAAATCTATAACGATGGCTGGAAAGATTTTGAAAACTTTGTTCCCATTAAAAAGGAAACCCTACAGGAAAGTTTTAAAAGTATGGAACCCATTATGGACGAAAACCTGATCTGGTTTGCCTATTCGAACGGGGAACCGGCATCCTTTGTGGTTATTATACCGGATGCCAACCAGATGATTAAAGGTTTTGACGGAAAACTGGGTTTATTACAAAAATTAAAATTTGCCTACAGAAGATGGAAAGGTGTTAAACGCATGCGGGCAATTGTAATGGGTACCAAATCTGCCTTTCAGAAACATGGACTTGAGTCTGCCTTGTTTATAAAACTGGGCGAATACGTACTCCCTAAAAATCAATATGAGGAGCTCGAACTCAGCTGGGTTGGTGATTTTAACGATAAAATGATTGCCCTGCACGAGGCAACGGGCGCTACCTTTGTCAAGAAACACCTCACCATGATAAAAGTATTTTAACAAAAAAGCTTACCTAAATGGTAAGCTTTTTTGTTGTTACGATGCCTGGATCGAAATGCCTAAAAGTTTGTAAAACTCCTTTAAAATAGCGGGATGTCCCGGCCATGCCGGAGACGTTACCAGGTTACCGTCAACCACTGCCTGATCGGCTGGAATATTTTTCCAGGTACCACCGGCAAGTTCAATATCTGGTCCAACGGCAACATATGCGGTCAGCGTTCTGCCTTCCAGTACCCTGGCTGCGGTAAGCACCTGAATACCATGACAAATAGCGGCCACGGGTTTATTTTCATTAAAAAAATGTCTTGTTAATTCCAGTACACGTTCATTTAAACGAATGTATTCAGGTGCGCGCCCACCACAAACATATAAACCATCATAATCTGCCGGGTTAACCTTGTCAAAGTCTGCATTCAGTACAAAATTATGCCCTCGCAGTTCTACATAGGTCTGATTACCCACAAAATCATGTACGGCTGTTGGAATTACCTCGCCAGCCTTTTTATCGGGTGTAATTACATCAACCTCCACACCTATCGATTTAAGCGCCTGAAAAGGCACCATCACTTCGTAATCTTCTACGAAATCGCCGGCAAGCATTAAAACCTTTTTACTCATAAGTTCTCAATTTAGTTATCAATACCTAAATATAATTCTTAAAAATAATTCGAAGGTTGTTTTAGTGTTAAATTATAACCTTGCTTTCAGATACCAAGTTTATCGTACAGGTCTATGACCTTTTTACGCAGCTTATTAATTTCTTCGTCTTTCTCCTGTAACTGTTCCTTTAATTCAATTAATTCTGCTGATGAATCAGTCGTTTCTGGCATACGCTCCAAACCCAAAAGTGTTGCAACCGGCACTTCAAATGTTTTTGAAATCTGGAAAAGCCTCGAGATATTTAAATCCGTTTGTCCTTTTTCTATTTTGCAAAATGCGGGCGTAGAAATCTTAAGCTTCGCGGCTGCTTCGGCCTGGCTCAGCCCCAGGTGTACCCTCGCCTGCTTAATATAGTCGCCCACATGTTTCATTTAAGCGCGATTTAATGCTGCTGATAAAGCAGGCAAATCAAAACCGGCATAATTGCCAGAGCTCATCATCAATAAATTAGCATCTTTATAAGATAAACCGAGCAGATAATCTTTTAAGGCGCTGGCCTGGTTAAAGAATTTAAGCCCTTTATTGGCAAAAGCATGTTGCACATCATCTTCTGTAAAAGGTTGCATCTGCTTCTGCTCAAATGATTTCAGATCAATAAATACAATGGCCTCATCTGCATGGTTCATACTGCCGGCATATTCTTTCAAGAAATCTTTATTCAGACTGCTAAAGGTATGTAATTCGATGCAAGCCACCAGTTTTCGCGATGGAAACTGTGCTTTTACTGCTTCTATGGTTGCTTTAAGCTTAGAAGGTGAATGTGCAAAATCCTTGTAAACATTTGTAGACGCATCGGCAGAAATCACTTCCAGCCGTTTAGCCGCACCACTAAAAGAGGCTATTGCAGCATTAAACTGCCCGGCATCAATCCCCAGTTCTGCACAAACCAGCCCGGCTGCATTCAGATTAAGCAAATTGTGATCGCCAAATACCTTTAACGGGGTATTTTCAGGCAATAAATAGGTAATGCCGTTTTCGATCTTATGATCCGGGATGCGGTAGGCAATTTTCTGTACCGGTGCTGTCGATTTTTCCACAATCCCTTTAAGATCCTGGTCTTCTTCGCAATAAATAAGGCTGCCGCCAGCTTCAATGGTATCTATAAACAGATCAAACTGGTGCGTATAATCGGCATAAGTTGGAAAAACATTAATATGATCCCAGGCAATCCCGCTGATAACCGCAACATTGGCTTTGTATAAATGGAATTTTGGGCGCCGGTCTATCGGCGAAGCCAGGTATTCGTCGCCCTCAATCACCATTACAGGTGCAGAATCGGTTATTTTAACCATGGTTTCAAAACCCGCAAGCTGGGCCCCTACCAGGTAATCAAAATCTTTTTTATAGTAATTAAGCACATGCAGAATCATACTGGTAATGGTCGTTTTGCCATGACTACCACCAATTACCACACGTAACTTGTTTTTACTTTGCTCGTAAATATATTCCGGGTAAGAATAAATTTTCAAGCCCAGTGCCTGCGCTTTTAGCAATTCAGGATTGTCTATTCTTGCATGCATTCCCAATATGATGGCATCGAGATCAGCTGTAATACGCGTTTCATGCCAACCCAGTTCGGCGGGCAGTAAATTATACTTTTCAAGCCTGGATTTGGCCGGTTCAAAAATAACATCATCGGAGCCCGTAACCTGGTAACCTTTTTTGTGCAGGGCTATGGCCAGGTTGTGCATGGCGCTACCGCCAATTGCTATAAAATGTATGCGCATATATAAGTAGAAGATGAAAGGTAATAATTATTGTTTTTCAAACTGGGCAGCTACCCAATCACCCAACTGTTTATGATCCACGTAATGAATCTGGTGTTCGGCACAAGCCTCGCGAATCAGCTCCAGGTCTGGCTCCAGATAAAATCCACTGAAGAAGATTTTACCACCATTTTTTAATACTGTGGCGTAAGCTGGAATCTGATCTAAGAGAATATTCCGGTTAATATTGGCAAAAATAATGTCAAATGCATCGTCTGGAATCACTTCTTTACTTCCGCAAAGTGCTGTCAGGTTATGAACATCATTTAGCGCTGCATTTTCTATTGTACTTTGGTAGCATACATCATCATAATCAATGGCTACCAGGCTTTTTGCGCCTGTTTTAGAAGCCAGGATAGCCAGAATACCCGTACCACAGCCCATATCGAGAATATGTTTATCCTGTACATCGGCCGATAAAA
>JASLGV010000216.1 GCA_030149995.1 Pedobacter sp. | reverse complement strand
CCATTTGATGCTGATTGACCTGAGAAACAAAAACATCACTGGTAAACAGGCAGAAAATGCATTGGTTAAAGCCGAAATCACAGTCAATAAAAACATGGTTCCTTTTGATGATAAATCACCATTCGTAACCTCGGGTATCCGTGTGGGTACGGCGGCGATTACTTCACGCGGCTTAAAGGAAGCAGAAATGGAGCAGGTTGTTAACCTGATTGACCAGGTGTTAACCAATCCGGAAGATGAAGCCAACTTACAAGCGGTAAAAACAGCGGTACACGAGCTGATCAGTCGTTTCCCGCTTTATAAATAAAATACACCTATAGGTTTAAATAAAAAAGCTTTACAAATTTGTAAAGCTTTTTTTATGACCGAAAGATTCGTCAGCTTTTGAAATACCCGGACGTTGTAAAAAGTAAAAGGCCGGTGCTCTTTAAGAAAGAATACCGACCTTTACCATCTAAATTAACGCTCTCGGTAATAACAACAGAGCCGCGTTGAAAAAGTTTTAAGAAAAATTATTTTTTTTCATAACAACCTAAAGTAGAAGGAAAAATACGGGGCTGATTATTTAAATCCTTGCTTAGGTAAAGGTTAAAATAAGGATCTGCCGTGAGCGTAATCCCTTTCCCAACGGCGATACTTGAGTTTCCGGGTTTGAAGTTTTCCTGAGTAGCGGCAACAAAAAGTGGATCCGTATTGAGTAAATTTCCGTTACCACTAAATTGCGTATTGCCGGATTTAATCATATTGGAAAGGATATTAAGTGTTGGCGCCTGGTTGGTTTTCTGCTGGATGTCGAGTTCATTAACCAGGTTTCCCCAGATGATGTTGTTTACCAGGTCTATTTTTAAACGGTTGTACCGGTTAGAAGACAGATAATCTGAGAAGCTGAGCGCTGCATTTTTCCGGGCAAAAGCAGGGTTAAAACCCACCAATGTGTTTTGTTTCAGGTTATAATTTCCACCGCCGGCAGCATAAATTAAATAACTGCCGCAATTGTACATCAGGTTATTGAAGGCATTTAGTTCTGAATGGTAACCAATATAGGCGGCAACGCTCATATTTTTTATAATGCTGTTGCTGAGTATCAGTTTAGGCATGGTTCCGGTTGCTAATGAATCGGCTGTTATGCCAACAAGTGCATTTTTTATGGTACTGTAGGTAATGAGTGCGGAGCCACCGGCTTTTAAGTAAATACCTTTCCATTGTCCGGGTTCGTCGCTGTAGTTCAGCTCCATGCGGTCGCTGCTTATTAGTATGGGTTTCTCATTGCTGCCTGTACAATAGAGGTTACCCTCTACATTTATACCTGCATCTTTGTGGAAATAGATTTTAGCGCCTGGTAGAATATGAAGGTTGGTGCCGGCTGCTATATTTAATGTTCCGCTGATTACATAAGGAAGTGTATCATCCCAGGTTGTATGGGTCGTAAGGTTTAAGCTGTTGATAAAAACGGCATTTTGCCCATAAGCTTTAAGTTGTATAACCTGCCGGTTGTTGTTGGTAATAAGTATGATGGAGTCTTGTATCAGAAAAGGTAATGTGCGGTTATCGGCCGGAACCATTACCTTAATAAAAATATTTAAAGAGTCCTTCCCATTTAGAATAAGATCCTGTTTGTTGGTTGTACTTTCGCCATTAATGTTAATCTTAAAAGGCGATGTCTCACCACCGGTAAGCCTGATTTCTGAAATTTTCAGGGCATCATGATAATCGTTCCGTACTTTTAAAACCTGCGTTGTAGAACCTACAGAAGTAATAAGAGTATCAAAGAGCACCGATTCGGTAGAAAAGTGCAGCATGGCATTCGGATCTTGACTAATGCGTTCATGCTTCTGGCAGGCAGCGCATAAAAAGGTGAGTAAAAGAAGCAATCCGATTGTGAAACGCATGCTCAAACTTAATTAAAAATGTTGCCTAATACAATTCATTTGAGGTAGAGACTAATCGGCGAAGCATAAGCAGGCAATGGAAACAGAAGCTGCACCGTTTTCCAGCAGCAAGTTTGCACAAGCCTCTAAGGTAGCACCGGTTGTAATAACATCATCAACCAATAACAGGTTTTTCCCTGAAATATCGGTTTTTGCCGTTATGCTGAAAACGGCTTTCATGTTTTCGTACCGTTCGTACCGGCTTTTATGGGTTTGACTGCTGGTTTCAATTTCTTTTTTCAGCAGGTGTTCCAAAACCGGAACTGTCAGTTGAGTAGCAATACCTTTCGCAATGCAACTACTTTGATTATAACCTCTTTCGCGTTGTTTTTTAGGATGTAATGGAACGGGTATAATCAGATCAACTTTCTTGTATAAGATGCTTTGAGTCAGTCGTTCACCCAATAATTGGCCAAGGTAAATGCCAATTCCGGTCTGATGTTTGTATTTTAGCTGATGTATGAGTCGCTGAACACTGGATTCTTTTTTAAAATAAAGCATGGCCATGGCTGCCTTTACAGGTACACGTCCCCAGAATTGCCGGGCTACCCTGTTTTCTGTATACAGATGATAATCCGTATAGGGCAGTTGATACAGGCAGCTGGTGCAGATGGCTGATTCGCCTGTGTACAATGGGGTTTCGCAGGCTCCGCAACGATCCGGAAACAGCAGACCAACCAGGTCACTAAACCATAATTTGAGGAGGCGCATACCCTAATTTATAAAAATAAAACCTTTTAAACGCGGTTGAAAGTTACATTTTAAGGCTTTAGCAATACAGAAATTTGCTGATTGAACAGGTCTGTTGTTAAAAAATGCTAATTTGTGGGTGCCTACAGCAATAAAACCGTATAATTGCATTTGTACATAAATACCCCTATGAAGCCAATGAACGTCAAAAAATGGATTTTCCTTGTCCTTTTTATCAGTATACAAAGCGTTGTTTTTGCGCAGGATAAAAAAGCGGTTTTACCGCCCAATTGGTTTAACCTCGATTTAACCGAGAATGGTTATTTCGGGATCAGCACCGAAAAAGCTTATCGCGAAATTTTAAAAGATAAAAAGCCAAAGCAAAAAGTAATTGTGGCCGTAATTGACGGTGGGGTAGATGTAGACCACGAAGATCTGAAAGACGTGATATGGACCAATCCGAAAGAAATTGCCGATAACGGAAAAGATAACGACGGAAATGGATATGCAAATGATCTGCATGGCTGGAATTTTATCGGCTCAGCCAAAGGCAATCTTGAATATGATAATTACGAACTGATACGCCTGTATCGAATTTACAATCCTAAATATCAGTCTACAACCAATTTAACCCCACTTGATAGCACTCAGAAAGAAGAATTTGCCCTGTATAAAAAGATTGTGGGCGATTTTGGGAAAAAATATGAGGATGCCAGCCGTACTTTTTCGGTTCTGTATCTGATTAACAAAGTATTGGATTCTGTTGGCAAAATAAACAATAAGTCCATTCCCAGCCTGGACGATATTGAAAAATATAAAGCCGATAATGAGGATGAGAACTATGTTAAAACCATTATCAGAAAGGGGGCGAAGGAGGATGGAAGCTATGAGAAATTTTATAAAAATATAAAAGACGCCTATAAGCAGTACGATGCCATGCTTAAATACAACCTCAACCCGAAGTATGATGAACGGGCTGCGCTTGTGGGCGATGATTACAACGATCCAAACCAGCGTAATTATGGTAATAATGATGTGAAAGGACCAGATGCCCAGCATGGTACCCATGTTTCGGGTATTATTGGCGCAAACCGGACCAACAACCAGGGCATTATGGGGGTGGCCGATCAGGTAAGTATTATGGCCATTCGCGTGGTGCCAACCGGTGATGAAAGAGATAAAGATGTGGCCAATGGCATTCGTTATGCGGTTGATAATGGTGCCAGGGTAATCAACATGAGCTTTGGAAAGGCATATAAATGGGATAAGAAAGTGGTAGATGAAGCGGTAAAGTATGCCGAGTCTAAAAATGTACTCCTGGTACACGCTGCGGGCAACGATAACCAGAACAATGATTTAGAAGAAAATTATCCGAATAAATTTTACGATGGCAAAGAAGCTGCAGCGTATAATGCCAAACACAAGAAAAAGGCAAATCCTGAATTTGTATTGTCAAAGGCAGTTAACCCGAACGCTGCAAATGCCAGAGGTGGGGTAAATAAGAAAGCTTTAGAGCTATCGGCAAAGCCTGATACGGCCAAATACAACCTGCCACATGCAAGCAACTGGATAGAAGTGGGCGCCAGTGCATTTAAGGATGATGAAACGCTGAAAGCCGATTTTTCAAATTATGGTAAATACACGGTAGATGTTTTTGCTCCGGGTTTCCGGATTAATTCGACCGTTCCGGATTCTAAATATGAGGAGTTGGATGGTACCAGTATGGCGGCCCCGGTTGTAAGTGGTTTGGCAGCCCTGATCCTGAGCTACTACCCACATTTAACACCTGCTCAGGTTAGGGATATCATCATTAAATCGGTTACCAAAGTAAACCACAAGGTGAAGTATAAAAATGATAAAGACGAAACCGTCCGCGTACCTTTTAGCGATATCTGTGTAAGCGGTGGGGTTGTAAATGCTTACAATGCATTAAAATTGGCAGAAACCTATAAGTAAACTTACAGTCTTTTTATTGAATGGTTGTGATAAAGCCTGTAAACGTACCAAACGGATATTGCCTTGCCTGAAAACTTTTGATTAGTTTTTCCATGCGGGCAATCATTTTTAAACCTGTATTTTTTCTTACATAAGCCGGAAAGCCAAATCTTTCCACATCGTCCAGGTCGGTAAATTCCCAGGGGTGGAAGTAAATGTTTAAATAACGGTCTTTTTTATAAGTTCGGTTTGCAAGCCATTTGTACAAGCCCAGCGGTAAGTTATGAAAAGAAAGCCAAAATAGGGGAAAACGAACCAGCGGACTTACAGATGCCGGGATTTGCCATACGTTTTCTTTTCTGAAAAATGTTCTCGGGATTTTTAAGTTGTTGTATCTGCCCGGTAAATACGTAGGATTAATGGATGTATTATAAACGTAACCGGCCTTTTCAACTTCTTTTTCATCAACGGGCATCATGCGGGCCATGCTATAACCCTGTATTTCCTGACCAGAAAGTTCCTGCAACCTGAGTTTGGATTGTAAAAGATGTTCAGGTTTAAAATTCGAATGATAATAGCCATGTGATGC
>JASLGV010000208.1 GCA_030149995.1 Pedobacter sp. | reverse complement strand
ATTTATCTACAGATGATTTCAACGTACCATCGGCATTATAACGGCAATAGATCATACCGGTAACACCAATTTGAGGGCGCTTTAACCAATCGGTCAGTTCGTCCAATTGTTTACGGGTGTATTCTGCGCAGCCTTTTGCGTTAATGCCCACAACCAGCTCGGCGTTATCAAACACGCCGAAGCCTTTGCCTTTAACCACATCGTTCAGCTCAACAAACTGCATCCCGAAACGGGTGTCGGGTTTGTCAGAACCATATAGTCGCATCGCATCAGCATATTGCATACGAGGGAAATCTTCAAACTCTACACCTTTTACGGTTTTAAACAGGTGGCGGGTCATGCCTTCAAACATATTCAGGATATCTTCCTGGGTGATGAAAGACATTTCACAATCTATCTGGGTAAACTCCGGCTGGCGGTCGGCACGCAGGTCCTCATCACGGAAACATTTAACGATCTGGAAATATCGGTCAAAGCCGCTTACCATCAGTAGTTGCTTAAAGGTTTGCGGCGATTGCGGCAGGGCATAAAACTCACCAGGGTTCGACCGTTATTTCCAGATCGTAAAATGTTTCAGGGACGAGGATTTGCGTGCAGACCGTCAGCCTGAATTTACCCAGATAGATTGCGAAATGTCTTTCATCGAGCAGGAAGATATTTTAAACACTTTTGAAGGCTTAATCCGCACCTTATTTAAAGATGTACGCAATTACGATCTGCCAGAGGTACCGCGCATGCAATACGCAGATGCGATGCGCCTTTATGGTTCTGACAAACCAGATACCCGCTTCGATATGCAGTTTGTTGAATTAAACGAACTTGTAAAAGGTAAAGGATTTCCGGTATTTGACCAGGCAGAACTGGTGGTTGGTATCAATGCAAAAGGAGCAGCAGGTTATACACGTAAACAATTAGATGAATTAACAGATTTTGTTAAACGTCCGCAAATTGGTGCTACAGGTTTAATTTATGCCCGCCATAATGAAGATGGAAGCATCAAATCTTCTGTAGATAAATTCTTTACACCGGAAGATTTAGAACAATGGAGCGAAGCTTTTAAAAGTGAAAAAGGAGATTTATGGTTAATTCTGGCCGGGAACACCGATAAAGTACGTAAACAGTTAAATGAATTACGTCTGGAAATGGGTAACCGCCTGGGCTTACGCGATAAAAACACTTTCTCTGCGCTTTGGGTACTGGATTTCCCTTTACTGGAATGGGATGAGGAAACAGAACGTTACCATGCCATGCACCATCCGTTTACTTCTCCAAAACCAGAAGACATTGCCTTGCTCGACACCAAACCGGGTGAAGTACGTGCCAATGCCTACGACCTGGTAATTAACGGTACAGAGGTTGGCGGAGGTTCCATCCGTATTCACGACCGTGCTTTACAGGCGTTGATGTTTAAACATTTGGGCTTTAGTGAAGAAGAGGCTCAAAAACAATTCGGCTTTTTAATGAATGCATTTGAATTTGGTGCGCCGCCGCACGGAGGTATTGCTTTCGGATTTGACCGTCTTACATCTATCTTTGCCGGCTTGGATTCGATCCGCGATGTAATTGCCTTCCCTAAAAATAATTCCGGACGTGATGTAATGGCCGACAGCCCGAGCACAATTGATGCGAAACAGTTGCAAGAGCTGAAAATTGAAACATCACTTTAAATAATTGAAACGGTGGCCTGATTTTCCACCACAAAAAAAGTCCGCTAAAACTAATTGGCGGACTTTTTTATTTTAAAAAGTTTCACTATCCGGCGGGATGCCGTAATCAACAAACTTAGGTTCTTTTTTTTCTTTTCTTTTTCCAAACCATCCTTTAACAGAATTAAAAATAGCCGACAGATGCTCCATATCTAAGGATTTACCCAGTTTTCCGGAAGCAAAGCCTACCAAAGCCTTGGTTAAAATACCTGAACGTCTGAAAAGTGTTTTGTTTACAAACGTAGGCAGCAATAAAGACATAATGGTTCCGCTGATGTTAAGCTTATCGTCTACTTTAAAAAGGTTACTCGGTGTGGCATATTTCTTAATAAGCGAACCAAGGGTAAACTGTTTAAAAAAAGTTTTAGTATCTGTTTTCAGGTTATGTTCCTGACTGTAATACAGGGCCTTCAGTTCCATTTTTTTGATCTGAAGATCATTGAGGTTGCGAATGTTATAATTTTTCATCTTCCTCCTCCTTATCTGCAAACTTATCAAAGTATTTTCTGATCGCTATATTGATGATCGCTTTCTCTATGTACTTATCTTTTGTAAGGTATACAATTACAGCTAATGCAATGTATATTAAAGAAACACACCCAAAGCCTCTGGTAAAGCTACCCAACACGTCTGATAAAAAAAGTGCCAGTGTTACACTACCAAATAAAAAAGCCAGTACAAAACAAACAATTACGGTTGTATTTGTAACCAGGTCTGCAACTGTTTTTGCAACTTTTTCTACCAGATAGAGCCTGAGGTATTCGCCCCTGGTCTGTAGGTAGGTCTTGGCATCCTCTACCAGATCTTCAATACTTTTTTCTTTGTTTTCCTGCATAGTTTAGATGAAATGATCAAAGCCGCCAAATTTTCCGGCAGCCTGTATCAGTTAAATATTAAGCGTGCTCCAAATCGTCACTGTATTCTTCTTCTACACTTCTCAGTTTTGTTTTGATTGATTCTACAACTTTATCTTTCAGATTTGCTAAATTATTGATCTCATCAGCTGCTTTATCTTTAATAGAATCGCCCAGGTCTTTCAAAGACTGGCTTAATTTATCACGGGTATCTTCACCTTTATCAGGTGCAAATAAAATACCTAAAGCAGCACCGGCAGCCAGGCCAGCCAAAAGAGCAACTACAACTTTTGAATTATCATTCATAATAATTTATTTAAAGGGTTTAACAATGATTACAATATACAATAAGCCCGTATCACGATTGTTAAGCTATATATTATAACTCATAATGTTCATTATTTGTTTTAATTCTTTCCAATCTTTCTGATGCCAGTGTGCTTGTCTCGTAAATTTTAACAAGTAAAATAAAGTAAGACAACAACAGTGGTCCAAAAACCAGGCCCAATATACCAAATAAAGGTATACCAATAATTACGCCAATAACTGTAATTATGGGATGTATGTTACCAACTTTTTTTGCGATGATAAATCTCAGCACGTTATCGATGTTAATAATTACAACAAAACCAAAAATCAGCATGGCCCAGCCTTCAAAATTATGGCCGTTGGCAATTTGCAGGATGGCAGCCGGAACAAAGACAACCGGAGGGCCTAAAACGGGTACAAATGAGATAAAAGTTGTTATTACGCCCCAGAATAATGGGTCTGAATAACCCAATACCCAAAAAGACAAGCTTACCAGTCCACCTTGAACCAAACAGATAAGCCCCTGGCCTAAAACATTGGCAAATGTGGTGTTGCGCATTTCATCTGCAAAACGTAAAGCATTCTGTTCCCTAAGTGGTGCATATTTAATCAGCGCAGTCTCAAAATGTTTACGTTCTATTAACATAAAATAAAGGAGGAAATACATGACAAGAAGACTGAGTATAATATTAACAGCACTTGAAATAAGAGAGGGGAATAATTGTGTGGCCCAGCTCCCAAGTTTGTTAAGTCCATCCTGAATTAAATCCTGATTAATTTTAACCGGAACCATGTGCTGTAGTTTAACGAGTAAGTTCCGGTAAA
>JASLGV010000207.1 GCA_030149995.1 Pedobacter sp. | reverse complement strand
CTTATTCTCTGGCATTGGATAAGTAACAAGTTGCTCTTCTTTTAACGTCTCCAGCATCTTTTCCCTAGCCAGATGAATCGTATCGTTAAAGGTTTGCATGGGAGTCTTCCCAAAGCAATACTTTCCGGTATGGGTGCGGTCCTGATTATAATAAGTCATCCACCGATCCAGGTCGTGTTGGAGCTCCAGAATGCTACGGTATACTTTCTTTCTGAATGCAACTGCATAAAATTCGTCTTGAATAGTTCGGTGGAAACGTTCACAAATACCATTTGTCTGAGGGCTTTTTGCTTTGGTTTTCGTATGATCTATATCTTCAATGGCTAAATAGAGCTGATATTCATGCTGATCTCTTACACCACAATATTCTGTTCCCCGATCTGTTAAGATTCTTAACAACCTTAAGTCATGCTGCTCGAAAAATGGCACTACCTGATCATTTAGCATATCTGCGGCAACTAATGCATTCTTGCGATCATACAGCTTTGTAAAAGCGACTTTGGAGTAGGTATCGATGAAAGTCTGCTGATATATATGTCCAACCCCCTTGATGTTCCCAACATAATAAGTATCCTGAGCACCTAAATATCCAGGATGATGGGTTTCGATCTCGCCGTGTGCCTTTTTCTCTTCTTTAGCTTTCTCAAGAGCTACAAGCTGGGCTTCTGTTAAAACAATGCCTTCCTGCGCAGACTTTGCCTCTAATGCCTTTAATCTAAGCTTGAAGGTTTGCAAGTCATGACGCATCCATATACTCCTAACTCCTCCAGGGGATATCAATATGCCTTGCTTTTCAGCTCATTAGAAACACGTAACTGGCCTAACGCAGGTTGATCTATGGCCAGATCTACAACAGCTTTTTCAATATGTTCTTCTACTCGGTTCTTTAACACGGGCTTTCTTCTGGAAAGTTCCTGCAGTGCAAGTTCACCCCCTTGATCATACAATTCTTTGAATCTGTAGAAGCTGTCTCTGGAATAGCCCATTACTTTACAGGCTCTTGATACATTCCCTAAATGCTGGGCAAGTTCTAAAACACCCAGTTTGTTCTTGATGATTTTTTCTTGTGTAGTCATAACTCAAATCTGTTTTTCAGTTGTTAATTTATTGCAACTGTCAGATTAAGTCTTGACTACTTCACATAAATCATGGGTAGGCTCCTTTTTGCTTAGTCTATTCCGGAATCTGATGGAATTATTATTCTTATAACCTATTTTCAGGGGGAAATTTTGAGTGCTGGAGTAGGTTAGTATCTGTTTTTTCATTTTTTTAGTTTTTGTAAAGGTAATTCCTCACTTAAGGTTATTTATTTTAAAATAGCAGAATAGCTTGCAAATCCGTATTCACTATTTGGTTTAAGCTACAAATGTTCTTCAAAAGAATAATTTGTAAAAACACTCGTTCTATTTCAAAGGAACATTGCAGAAAGATTAACAAGGGATACAAAAATACGTACAACGTATCTAAGACCCCTTGCTGTTTAACGGTTTATCCTTTTAAAAACTGATTAATAGTCGCTGCGGTATCGACTAACACATGGCCCTTTGCAGGATCAATGATCGACTTGAAATTTGGCAATACGGCCTGAAGGCGTGCGGCTATCTTATCTGCAGAGCGAATAACATCTTTTGCTCCGCCAATAAACAATGTAGGCATGGTAACTTTTCTAAGCTCTTGATCTTTAAATAGATATTCCTTATCCATCCGCGCTTGAAAATTACTTTGCGTTAAATCCATAAAGCTCCTAACTTTTGGGTCTACCACTTGGCCCCCAAGTACAAGTTTATTTATTTTTTTCTTTCCTAAAGTTCCTAATAGACTATATAAAATCGCTTTAAGAATAAACTTTCCCTCGGTTGGAACAATTCCGGCCGGGGCAAGTAGCACTATTTTATTTACTTTTTGAGGGAAAGAACTTGCAAAACGAATGGCTAACCAACCCCCCTGAGATAAACCAACGATGTTTACTTTCTGAACATCAAGGGCAGTTAGTACTTCGTTAAGCCAATTGGCATAGTCGTTAGTCGTATAAGGAAGTCTTGTTTCGGCACTTTTCCCTGCTTCACCAATTATATCTATTGCAATAATGCGGAAATCTTTCTTGTAGATTTCCCAGTCCGAAAGCCAGGAGCTGGCATTTGATGAGGCGCCATGCAACAGTAACAGGACTTCTTTTCCTTCATTTTCATTAGTTAAGAGGTGCGTATCACCAAAGCTTGTGTGAATAAAGCTTGATTGTAACTGTCCATCCAACTTTTGCAAAGCTTCATCATAAGCTTTGATGATTTGTAACTTTCCTGCCTCTGATTTAAAGATACTTTTCATGGCTTACTTAATTTTTCCAAAGCAACAGCTTTGCTTTCCACAAAGTTGATCTTGCCTCCCTTATTACTTTCGTAAATAAAGTCATTCAGACTCTTGCTTCCATAGCTCGAAAATTCACCAACGATAGCAATATCAAAACCATATTGCGTAAATTTTTGTAGAATTTCACCCGCCAGTTTGGTTTTTAACGCAAAGAAATCTGCCGTGATATTCTCCTGGTAAAAAATAGCTTTATAAGCATTATGACCATATTTGCAGTCCATCATAAGTTGGACGGCCTCATCCGCTGTTTTGATAAAAACGCCTTCACCTACAATTTCAGCGATATTCTCATCAGCTATTGTAATTATGTTAATTTCCATACGTATTTTTTTTAGGTTGAAAAAGCCTATATTTTATTTATCTCTTTTTTTTTGATGCCGTCAAAGCATACAACATTGGGATCTTATCGCCTAGATGAGCAATCCTGAACTTTCCAGGCTCAAATTCAACGGAATTATTGAAATTAGGATAAGGTGAATAATTAAATTCTTCAAAGGAATTTAATTCCAAATCATTTTTCATCAATGCACCTATAACCTCGCCTAAACTATGATTCCAACCGATTGATTTCAATTCCACTTTGGCTTCTTTATCCGCATAAGTCCCGGTTTCTGTTTCTACAATGGGGCCTGTATTAAAATAGCTGTAGTCAATTGTTTTAAAAGCCGAATCATACATCCAAACAAATGGATGAAATTCAACAAAAACAAATTTACCTCCTGGTTTCAAAAATCTTGAAACGACCTGCGCCCAGTTATCCAAGTCAGGGAGCCACCCGATAGTCCCATAACTGGTAAAGACAATATCAAACTGACGATCTAAATGACTGGGCAAATCATACACATCACTGCAAATAAACTCCGTGGAAGTATGGAGTTGTTTGGCCAATTGTTGTGCCTGATAAATAGCCGCATCGGATAAATCAATACCAACAACTTCAGCGCCTAAACGGCTTAAAGAAATACTATCCTGTCCGAAATGACACTGCAGGTGTAAGACCGATTTGCCAGACAAGTTTCCGAGTAAACGGAGTTCGATATCGTTTAACGAATTTTTGCCATTCAAGAAACCCTCCAAATCATAAAAATTAGATCTGAGATGTGTCTCTGTCCTTGTATTCCACGAATGACGATTGATGTCTAAATAGTTTTCTGCTAAATTCATATTGTTCTAATGAGATGAATTCAGCTTTGTCCATTTTTCGTAACTAACCACACCAAGCTCTGGTTTACTTTCACCTTCCAGAATATGGATAAACTCCAGCTGATTTCCGTCTGGATCGTCAAAGTAAAGTGCTAATGCAGGCATCCACGCAAAAACCATTGGTTCGTTGGTACCGTCTTTAAGGAAATTATACGCTTTTAATTCTCTTTCCTGTAAAAAAGTATTTGCAGATTTTAGAATAAAATCTTTGGAACAGCTGAAAGCAAAGTGTCTCTTCTGTAAATTCTCCGGCTGTTCCCACAGTCCGAGCATTGCCTTCTTGTTTTCACCGATCCAAAGAAATGCGATAGGTCTGGTTTCATCGTAATGTGCCAGTTGCAGTCCTATGATTTCAGTATAAAACTGAACAGCTGCGTTCAAGTTACTCACCTGAATATGTGTTTCATATAGTCCGTCAATCATATGTGTATAATTAATAATATATTTAATTTTAAGCAGGTTTTCTTTTAAAGCCCCATATGTATAATAGGATAGTTTTTACCCGAACCATCCTGCTCAGATCTTCCTATTTCCCTAAAACCTAATTTTTCATAAAAGCCAATAGCCTGAATATTCTGTTCATTGACATCGACCTTATCAACAGCACAGCTCGCTTTCATAAATTGAAATAGCCTTTTACCGTATTTTTTCCCTCGAAAATCATTATGGATAAAAAGCATTTCCAGATTTCCTTCTGCTGCTGCAGAAAATCCGATAGGTATCTCATTTTCGATAAGTAAGAATACCTCCAGGTTGGGCAGATAATCTGTTGGAATAACCTGTTTAAAATGTATAAAATCTTCCTCGCTTAGAAAGTGATGTGTAGCGCTTACCGCTGATTCCCAGATTTCCATAATTCTTGGATAATCTTCGATGGTTGCAAGCCTGAATTGTTCTGTCATTCTTATAAAATTAACAATTAAATATTCAAAGATGCCTTGCCTGATGCAATGGTATATGCTTCTTTTAATACCTCAGCATAGGTTGGATGTGCATAGCAAACGGAAGCCATATCTTTCGCTGTAACCTCATATTCCAAGCCTACAACTGCCTGTGCTATTAAGTCTGCGGCTCGGGCACCTATAATATGCACCCCCAATAATTCGCCGTATTTGGGGTCAGAAAGTACTTTTACAAAACCATCTGTTTCCATACCAGCCCTGGCTCTGGCATTTACCGCAAATGGAAACTTGCCAACATGGTATGCTAATCCTTGTTTTTTTAATTCTTCTTCTGTAGCACCTACCGAAGCAACCTCTGGCCAGGTATAAACAACAGCAGGAATACGGTTATAGTGTATATGCGGTTTTTGTCCATTTATTGTTTCGACAACAAACACCGCCTCTTCTTCTGCCTTGTGGGCCAACATCCCGCCACCGATTACATCACCGATAGCATAGATATTAGGAGCTGTTGTTTCAAGGGTAGCATTCACTTTAATAGTCCCATTGCCATTTAGCTCTACGTTTGTATTTTCTAAACCCAGATTGGTTACA
>JASLGV010000192.1 GCA_030149995.1 Pedobacter sp. | reverse complement strand
TGCCATTATAGCCCTGTTGGTGCTGGTATTTAAAGGATTTAGAGGAACCATTATTGTCGCTTCTGCCATTCCTTTAGGGATTTTAGGTGCCGTTTTAGGCTTATTCTTTGGTGGTTATACATTTTCTTTTACTGCATTTATTGGTATTATAACTTTAATTGGACTGGAAGTTAAAAATACAATCATCATACTTGATTTTACCAACCAGCTCAGGGCAGAGGGGAAATCAAAAGTAGATGCGATTATGCTGGCAACAGAAGAACGTTTTACACCTATTTTCCTCACCACCTTAACAGCAGTTTTTGCACTGGTCCCTTTGGTACTTGAAAGATCAGATTTTTTCTCTCCACTGGCACTGGTTTTAATAGGCGGCTTATTGAGCTCTCTGCTGCTTACGCGTTTTGTTACGCCGGTACTGTATAAGATTCTAATGAAATAACGCAAAGCGATAAAGATGAAAACCCCAACTAAACCAGTACTGTTATTATTGATCTCTTTAATCAGTTCTGTAAATTTATATGCACAGCAGCACAAAGATATGGCAAGTCTGAACTACTGGAACATACCCATCAAAAACGGAGATTCTACCACAAGGATCCGGATGGTGGATATGAACCTGGATTTTCCTCTACATCAAAGTAGTTTAAATTCAGTATTTGGTGGTATAGAACTCCGGCAGGCACATATCGGCAATTTTCCCAATGGAGAGAATCTGTCAGTTTATTCAACGGCCTTTAAGATGGCCTTTGTGAGAAAAGTATCTCCGACTTTAAGCCTTGCATTATTTGGCCAAATTGGCATCTATTCAGACTTTAAAGATGTAAGCTCCGAAGATTTTCGAGGCTTGGTTGGTTTTCAGTACCGCATCAAGCATTCTGAGCAGCTTAAAACGGGACTTGGCGTTGCTTATGCAAATCAGTTTTTCGGGCACCAGCTATTGCCATATCTATCCATCGATTATCATTTCAAAGAAAGGTGGTACCTGTACGGGCAGGTGCCTACCAATGTACGTTTGGAGTATATGATATCAGGTAAAGATTTTATTGGTTTTGGTATCCGCGGATTAACCAATAGCTATCGTTTGTCTAAAAGTCAGTACAACAGTCAGTTTGTTCAAAATGTAGATTGGATGGGTAAAGTATACTGGGAACGGTTTTTTACCAAAAATCTATCCTTCAATGTTAATGGTGGTTATTCTTTTATCCAATCGGTAAGGCTTTATGATGATATTCCGGGAGATCTGTTAAACTCCTGGACAATTGTTACATTTCCGGTAGGTAAAAAAAGACCCGAACCCATTCATGAAATCAAAAAAAGCAGCTACATGTTACAAATTGGAGTTGCTTACAATGTATTTTCTAACAAAAAATAAATATTATAATACGATGATACTAATAAACATTTTTGCCTCCTTGCTCTCAGGAGCTTTTATAACAAACTTTATCCCTCATTTTATACACGGTGTTTCAGGAAGGCCGTTCACTACGCCATTTGCCAGGCCAAGAGGCGTAGGTCCCTCGTCGCCAACTTTGAATGTGATATGGGGTGTAATCAATTTACTGGCCGGGCTTGTGCTGGCACAAATTGCCCACGTTGGGAAAGAAAACTACATAGCCTTGTTTAACTTTTTTGCCGGATTTATACTAATGGCTCTTTTTTTAAGCAAAAGACTTGCAAAACAACATCAATACAAGCGGAATAATGAAATTCAGTAATACCTTCAGGGCTTTTAGAAGCCGCAATTACCAGTTGTTCTTTTGGGGGCAACTGGTATCGAGGGTGGGCATGTGGATGCAGCGCACAGCGGTGATCTGGCTTATTTATTCTATGACCCAATCTGTATTAATGGTTGGTGTGGCAACATTTGCAGAGCAATTTCCTTCATTTATATTATCTCCGTTAGGCGGGGTGGTAGCCGATCGTTTCGACCGGTTTAAAGTACTGATGATAACACAGGTAGTATCTGCCTTGCAAGCAATTATGTTAACTACTTTATATGTGTTCAATCATCACCAGGTATGGCTAATACTTTTGCTAAGTGTTATTTTAGGAATCGCCTATGCTTTTGATGTACCGGCCCGCCAACCCATGGTAAACGATCTTATTGAAAGTCCGGACGATTTACCTAACGCAATTGCCATCAATTCTGCTTTAAACAATTTGGCCAGGTTAGCGGGACCGGCTTTGGCCGGCTGGTTAATAGCAAAATATGGAGCTGCAATCTGTTTTGGAAGTAATGCATTCAGTTTTGTTGCAGTCATCATCGCGCTTAACTTAATGAAATTGCCAAAACAGGTAACCAATAGAAGTAAGCAGTTTAAAGGGGATTTCCAGGCCGGAATAAAATATATACAGGCTACACCGGATATTGGATATACACTTTTACTTACTTTTTTAGTCTGTTTTTTAGTAGCCAGTTATAATACATTGCTTCCTGCTTATGCCAAGGATATTTTTAGGGGTGATGCTGGCACTTTCGGTACCATTAGTGCCGCTATTGGAATTGGTGCTTTTGCAAGCACTGTATATATTGCAGGTTTGTCACCTGCCGCAAGTTTAAAGCGAATCCTGGGTATCAATCTTTTTATACTCGGTTTAGCCTTGATATGCTTTTCGTACATGCCTTCTTTTCACATCGGTCTGTTCGTTCTTTTTTTCTGCGGATTTGGAACCATGTCCATCATCCCGATATGTAACACGGTTATTCAGGTAACTTCTAAACCCGAAATGCGTGGCAGGGTAATCTCTTTTTTTGCCATGGCTGCCTTTGGTGCTTTACCGCTGGGAAGTGTCGTAATAGGTTGGTTGTCGGGGTACATCGGTATTCAGAACTGTATTCTATTTCAGGGCATTATTGAAATATTGATTGTAATTACTTTTTACAAATTCCTCTTTAGAAATAAACAAGCTTGCAGCTCCCAAACAACAAGTACTCCAGACCAGGAGAATTGAGAATGATAACTGGTTCAGAAATCTACCTGTAGCAAATAAAATCTATTGGAAGCTTAGCCCGGGTCTTCACATAACGTTATTTTGCCCATTGCAGACAAATTTTTTGTTATTCAGAAACAAATTACGCTTGGTAGACTCAGGTAATTTTGCATCAAAATATATAGCAATGGAAAATATTAAAGATAAAGTAATCGTAATTACAGGAGCCAGCAGTGGTATGGGAGCAGATGCTGCTTATAAATTAGCTAAATTAGGCGCTAAAATTGTACTTGCTGCACGTAGACAGGACAAACTCGAAACCCTGGTAAGCGAATTTGGAGATCAGGGCATGTTCGTTAAAACAGATGTAACCATCCGTACAGAAGTAGATAACCTCATTAACCAGGCCATTCAAAAATTTGGAAGGGTAGATGTACTTTGGAACAATGCAGGTATTATGCCCACTTCTTTTTTTGACGAAGGACTTGTAGAGGAATGGGACAGGATGATTGATGTGAACATTAAAGGCGTACTTTATGGCATCAATGCAGTATTACCACATATGCTCGAAAGAGGTACAGGACATATCCTGGCCACATCTTCTATTGCAGGAAAAAGAATTCATCAAAGCAGTGGAGTTTACAGCGGAACAAAGTTTGCTGTCAGGGCCATTATGGAAACCTTAAGAGATGAAACGGCCGGAAAAATCAAAACCACAACCATTTATCCGGGAGCAGTTGACACAGAATTGGGGCACGACCTTAGCAGTCCTAAAGTGCTTAAACTGAAAGAAAGCTTGGGTAATTATGACCGGTTAGATGCGGCTGCAATTTCTGACGCTGTAATTTATGCCATCAGTCAGCCTGGTAATGTAGCCGTTAACGACATCACCATCAGACCACTTGGATCATTTATTTAAGTAAAACATCAGCAGGTGAACCTGAAATAATTTAAAACCGGTTCACCTGTATTTTTGTGAAAAAAAGACGGTTATCTGTATTGTTGGTTATAACAAATGCTTTAATACTTATTTTTGTTTAAGGATGTAACCTCATGAACACAAGCAAAGAACCTTTAAAATCACCTGATATCCAGTTTGCAACCGGGCATATCTGTACACACGCCAGGCTTGATTACATCTCAGAACATGTTGTTTGCCATGTGGTAAATGGTGAGATGCGGGTAACAGAATATAATCAGGAAACCATTTATAAAGCAGGAGAGACCTTTATGCTTCGGCGAAACACCCTCATTAAATGTGAAAGCAAACCGGCTGGCCAGCTGGATCAGTATAAGGTAATTTTCATCATACTTAAAAAAGAATTTCTTCAGCACATACGTATGCTTTATAAGATGGATACGAACCGGTATCAGGGAGCTGCTCCTCAAGTTCTTCTGTTAAAAAACACTCCATCATTGGTTGGACTTTTCAACTCTTTGATTCCTTATTTGAATACGCATACAACTCCAAGTCTGGCAATTACAGAAAACAAGTTACAGGAGCTGTTGATTTGTCTGAACGAACAAGCACCGGGCATTCAAGATTGGTTATTTAACGATCTGGCTCCCGATACGCATGATCTTGCAGAGTTTATGGAGCGCAATTATATGTTTAACATACCCATAAGCAAATTTGCCGAACTGAGTGGAAGAAGTGTCTGGACCTTTCAAAGGCATTTCTTAAAGATTTTTGGACTTCAGGCCCGTACCTGGCTGCAACAAAGAAGATTGCAGGCGGCACATGAAATCCTGTTAAATACCCATCGAAGACCTTCTGAGATCTATATAGAAATTGGCTTTGAAGATTTCGGACATTTCTCAAAATCATATAAAAAGTATTACGGATACAGTCCTTCCAAAACAAAAGCTTTTGCCCGACAGGCAAAAGCTTAAGCCATCTGTTCAGGATTTAATGCATAAAATGCTTTTGGCATTTTTACGCCAGTACAGAACCTCCATCTACAACAATTGTCTGTCCTGTGCAAAAAGGCTGGCCAATCAGATATATATAGGCCTGGGCAACATATTCAGGTTCTCCTAACTTTTTCACCAAAGAAAGATCTGTAGCCATTTTATACATATTTTCCCGCTGCTCTGAAGGAACATTATCCCAAAGATTTGTTTTAATAAGCCCCGGCGAAACACAATTTACCCGTATTGGTGCAAGTTCCACGGCCATGGCTCTGGTAAATCCGATCATTGCACAGCAAACACTTGTAGCCAAAGACCAACCTGCCATGGGTTTTATAGCTGCTGTTCCACTGGTTAAACAGATAGAACCACCCGGATTAAGCGAGGGAGCACCATACTTTACGGAAGCAAAAGCACTCCAGTACCGTAAATTGAAAAATTCCTTGGCCTGATCTACCTCAAGATCTGCTATTGGCTTCAGATCCAGGTTTTCTCCGGCCGTATAAATAAGATGATCAAATTTTCCAATTTCCTGAAAAAAACTTTTAATCTGTTCTTCCTGGTTTAAGTCAACTACGTAATATTTACTCTTCGATGAAAGCTCGCCAAGCGCTTTATTTAACCGGCTCTCATTGTTTGACACGATGATTACTTCTGCACCCATCTGATCGGCAAGTTTAGCGGTTGCCAGACCTAAGCCAGAACTTCCGCCCAATACAACAATTTTTTTCGCTTTTAAAACGTTGTTAATTCCATTGATATTTTCCATGTGTTTAAATTTTGAATTCAAATTTCGGGAGGATACCAAAGGAACCACTGAACAAATGGTAAATAACACAAGCTTGAAAAATTTTAATCGGCGCTTAATTTGTTTGTAAATTGCGGCCATAGAATGTTACCTGTTATTTATTCTGATTTATGCATGCACAATTGATTTCCGTTTTAGCATTACATCATTCAATCGGTCAATCAGATATCACATTGATTAATCAGGCCTTTGAAGAAAAAACTTTTCTGAAAGGCGATGTTCTTTCAGGTGCAGGAAGGGTCTGCAGAGAACTCTTTTTTGTAAATACCGGAATAGCCAGAATATTTAGAATTAATGAAAAAGGTGATGAAGTTACCCACGTATTTATTCCTAAAAATAAATTTTGTACCATACTGGAAAGCTTTAACTGCAACACGGTTTCTTACGATTCTATACAGGCTTGTACCGATGTACAGGTACTGGTGATTTCTTATGTCAATCTGCATAAATTATATGCACAGATTCCATACTTAAAAGCGCTGATTGCGAAAATTCAGCAGCAATCATTATTAGATAAAGTTCAGCTTCAGAATGCTTTTAAGGGATACGATTCCAGTAAACGATATGAATTATTTTTAAAACTACTACCGGAAATTGCGCTATACGTTTCTCAAGGTGATATTGCTTCTTATTTAGAGATCACACCACAAAGTTTATCCAGGATAAAGAAAAACAGGTAAAATCTGCTTTGAGCGATTAAGTAAGTTTATGTTTTGCCTGACTTTTGGATTAACACCACAATTTTCTGGAATCTGTTATTAAGAGCAGGAAAATCATCCGTATTCATCTTCTGATACTTTCGCCCAATTACGCGTTCCGCATACCCATGCATATTTGAATAGGCAGGGCCTGCGTTTATAAATCCAAAAGTTGCTTCCTATCGTAAATTGTAATATTATTGCACCAACAAATGATACCGAAAGAAAATTTCCCAATGCCTTCGAACGAGGGGCAAAGGTTGTTGAGCTTATCTGAGCTTGACCTCGATTACTCCGAGCTTTTTGAAGAATTTAAAGACCTGGCCATGCTTACTGCTAAAGTAGCAGGAACGGAGATTTCCCTGATTAACCTGATTGACTCTTATAC
>JASLGV010000248.1 GCA_030149995.1 Pedobacter sp. | reverse complement strand
GTGGCCTTATGGCTGTTTTCGGCCTTTATTTTTACGTTGAGGGGGTATTTGCCTTCCCAGACCTGGGTAGCTTGCAAACCTTCCATGTTCATGGCAATGGTATTGGCAATATCTGATTTGCCGAGTCCGAGCCTGGAGGCTTCATCCTGCCGGATATCTAATTTTAACCCTTCGAGTTTCTGTGTATAGTCTGTACGGGTCCATATAACCTGTGGCGTATTTTGGGCAATCCGGATTACCTGTGCGCCAAGAGCTTTGAGTTGTGCAACATCGTTGCCCGAAATTCTAACTTCGATCGGAGCCTGCGAATCTGACATCACCAGTTGTTTCATTCTTACATAAGCCGAAGGAAAAAGATCGCTGTATTTTTGCTGGTATTCTTTCAGGATTTCTTCGGTAGTTTCTTCTGTAGTGGTATTTACAAGGATCTGAGCATAATTCTTTTCAGGTAAATTGGGTGCATACAAACTGTGAAAGCGGGGCGAGGCACTGCCAATAAAACTGGTGTAATTGTCAATTCTTTTATCGCCGGCCATAATCTTTTCCATGCCTTTTACCACGCTGTCTGTTTGGGCTAAACGGTACCCTTGCGGCAGGTATATTTCGATGGCAAACTGGTTTCTTTCTACTTTCGGGAAAAGCTGCTGTGGCAGTAAAGACATCAGGAAAACACCAGCAGCGATGGCCAGTACGCCAAATAATACCGTTAATTTCCAATTACTGATGGCCTGCCCGATGTGACGGTTAAAAAAAGACTGGAGCCGGTCGAGCATGGATGGTTTGCTGCTTTTGCCTGTTTGCTGGTGTAAACCCTGCTTAATAAACCGGGTGTTGAAATAGGGTACGAGCAGCATGGAAATGAGCAGGGAAAGACTCAGTGCAATGATGATGGTAATGGGAAAATCGCCTACAAAATCGGCGGCAATGCCACTCATGAAAAAGATGAGCGGCGCAAAGGTAGCCGAAATAGCCAGCGTGGCGGTAAACACAGAAGGAAAAAGCTCTTTGGCGCTTCCTTTGGCGGCATCCCACACACTTAAACCATGGTCGAGCTTTTCTACGTGGTTGTCTATTACCACGATGGGGTCGTCTACCACTATACCCAATACAATAACAAGTGCGGCCAGCGTAACGGTATTCAGTTCTATACCGGCCAGGTACATAATGGCCAGGGTTGCCGAAATGGTAATTGGGATGGTGGCCGCGGCTACCGATGCAATGCGAAAGGGCAGGAGTAAAATGGTAACCACGATAACGCCCACAAGTGCAAAGCCAAATTCTTTCATAAAATGGCTGATGGATTGATTAACCACATCTGGCTGATTGGCCAGCTTGGTGATTTTTACATCAGGCGGTAATTGCCGGATAATTTTCGACAAATATTGGTCTACTTCCCTGCCAAAATGCACAATGTTTTTGCCCCGGGCCATTTCCATCGAAATGATGATGCTTTTGGTTCCATTAGTCGTTACATAAGAATCGGGATCGTCGTATTCTTTTTTGATTTGCGCCACATCGCCCAGGCGTACAACATTTCCCTGATTGTCGTTTTTGATGATTTGCCTGGCGAGATCACTTTCTGTTTTAAAAAAGGTTGATAAATGAATGGGGCGGTCTATTATTTGTCCGTCGAGGGTACCGGCAGGACTGATGGCGCCCATGTTTTGCAGTACCTGCATAATGCTTCCTGCCGAAAGGCCATAATGCGCGAGTTTGTTGTTGTCTACGTATACGCCAATTTGTTCGGGAACTGTGCCGCTGTGGCTTATTTTAGAAACATCTTCTATGCGGCGCAACTGATCTTCGATTTCCTCTACATGTTTTTGAAGGTCTTTATAAGGTCTGCTTTTTGACTCTACGGCGAGCAAAATGGCCGATGTACTTCCGAAATCGCTGTTTACAATAATGCCTTTTATTTCTTTGGGCATGGTGGCCTGTAAAATAAGTATGCCGTTTTTAAGTTTGTTCCAAAAGGCTTTGGTATCGCTGTCTTTTACCCGGGCACCTACTTCTACAAAAATGTACATCATGCCATCTTTGGAATAGGAATAGGTTTTGGTCTTATCTACCTCGTCAAAACCGAAAAGATATTCTTCTACCTTAGTGGTGAGCTGTTCTTCTACCTGTTTGGAGGAAGCACCGGGGTAAAATCCAATCATAAGTCCCTGCCTGACGGTAAACTGCGGAAACTCATTGCGTGGCATATTGAAGAGCGCATAAAAGCCAAAAATTACCAATACAAAAGCAAGGGATAAAGGCACCGCTTTGTGATGCATGGCCCATTCTATCAAATTTTTGTTCTGATTCATTCTTTAAGCGGTTAATGTCTGATGTGGCAGTGTTGACTGCCTGCGGAGCGGTTTATTTTACAATTTGGATGAGACTGCTGTCTGCTAATTTGTGGTACCCACTTGAAATAAGTTGTTCGCCACCGGAAAGGCCGCTTTTTATGGCGATGCCCTCATCATATAGAGCACCCGTTTGAACAGGTGTTCTGACAGCTCTTTTGCCATCTTTAGAGGTAGTAAAAACAAACTGATGTCCGTTTTCATCGACCTGTATGGTTTGAAGAGGGATGATAACGGCCGGTTGCTGGTTACCGGTGCCAGGATTTGACGGTGGTTTTTGAAAAGAAACATTTGCAACCATGCCTGGCTTTAAGCGGTTATCGGTGTTTTTGAGCAGTACTTTTGCGCTGTAGGTTGGTGCTCCCTGTCCGGCAGCAATGGCTATTTCGTCTATAAGTCCGCTGTATGACTGGTTTTCCAGAGACGGAATCTGAACGGTTACAGGTGTACCTTTTTTAATTTTATCTATTTCGAGGTCTGGAATGGGAACAATTGCTTTTACGGTTGAAATATCTAATAACTGAACAACCGGTACACCGGGACCTGCTGTATTGCCGGCTTCTATCAGTTTATTTCCTATATAGCCATTTGATGGGGCGTAAATACGGGTATGTGAGAGGTTTTGAGCAGCGGCGTTTACAGCGGCCTGTGCCTGCTGATATTGTGAACGGGCTTCGAGCATCTTAATTTCTGCTATGCTGCCTTTTTGATAAACCTGATTGATGCGTTCGTAATTTTCCTTTGCCAGTGTTGCCTGGGCCTGTTGGGCCTGGTATTGATTTCTGTAAATGGTTTCATCTATCCGGGCAATCAGCTGGCCTTTTTTAACATACTGACCCAGTTCTACAGGAATTTGTTCGACAGTTCCGGAAGCCTGAAAACTCAGATCGATGGTTTTATTGGCTGTAATGGTTCCACTGTAGGCAATGGCTTTTGTTTGATCTGTTTGCTGACCAAGGGCAATAATTTTAACCGGGACAGGCAGCTGGTCGAGATTTTTTTCTGTTTTACGATTCTTACAGGCGTATGAAAGGGCGGCAATTGTAAGGAGAAAACCGATTTTGAGAGTAAAGTTTGTTTTCATGCTCCGAATGATTGTTTAGTTTAGGCATTCTTATCACATAAACTTTTAGGTTTATATGTGCGTATTTGAACCTTTTTGGGAAGGATTTTCTGATTTCAGGGTATGTAGATTCCTGTGCAGAAAGGATGTCTTTTTCCCGCGTTTATTTGTTAACAAGGAAAGGTGAAAATTGTTTAAGGAGTTGGGGAGATTTTTTGCTTTATGATGGTTTTTACCAAGCTTTTATCGGCTTCCGTAGCGACATAGCAAGAGGTTGTTTGATTGTATTTGGTAAAAGTTGCTGGAATAGTGGTTTGTTGAAGAACATTATTTCAACCTTAAGCGGTGTTCGATCATAAAGGGAACTACTTCATTTTGTAGACTGGCTGTCTTTGTAGCTTGTGCCTGTGGGGTTACAGCCAGTTTGGTTGTTGCTGTTTTGGTTGCTGTGGCGGGATTGCTGATCAGCGCAAGTGTTTTACTCAGGCAGGTTTCGTTCGGATCGCCCAGTGGATATTTTCCATCGGGAATAACATTCAGATCTACAGGTATTCCATCAAAATAATCTGATTGGCCTTCGGCATTTTTAAGCCGGAAACTGCTTAGGTAAATGGTGTATTTATCAATGGTAACGCCAAAAAAACCTATAGGTTTACCATAGGTTCTGGAGCCAACGAGTTTGACCGGGAAATAAGGTTTTAAGCAGTTGATGAGCAGTTCGCTGGCAGAGGCCGTATTGCCTGAAACGATGAAATAAACATTTTTTACGCTTTCTAAGGTACCTTTTTTACTAAAGCGGTAGGTGTTGCCACTTTCTGTAAAATCTACATCGGCCATGGTGGCCGCCTTACCATTGCGTATAACAGGTTTGTTGCTGGCATCGAGGTAGGGCTGGTGGCGCAGTATATAGGCCTGACCCTGCTGCATCAGGCTGTTAAATTGTTCTGAATACATAACTTTACCATTCAGACTGGCGGGTGCCAGCAGGTTGGCTACATATTCTGCGGTTTCTACATATCCACCACCATTGCTGCGCAAATCAATAATCAGGCTGGTGGGGTTGGCGGCTGCTATCTGGGCAAAGGCTGTTTGAAGATAGGTTTGAACAGCAGAAAGTTTAGGGAAAGAGGAAAGCGCAACATAACCTACTGCCGAGTTTCCAGCAGAAAAAATGGCGGTGCTTCTTACCGGATTGCCGGTTGTATTGTTGTCAAGGGTTTCTGCTAATGCCATGCGACCTGTTCCTGTGCCTGTTTCGAGGTAAGAATATTTGGCATTGCCTGCGTATACCGGATTTTCGAAAGGCAGGTTAGTAGCCGGATTTATCTTTAATTGAGAAATATCAAAAAGTTCGGCTTTAAACGCATCTGCATCAGAGGAGTAGGCCGCGTATTTTACGCGTGGATTAAAAACGGCGTAGCTGGGTAGGGCTTCTTTCCAAAGGTAAACCTGCCGGGCATAGAGAAAAATTGAGTCGAGCGTAAACTGAGTGCGGGTGCCTGTTTGGGGCGAAATAATTTCTTCGGGTATTTCGGTTTTGGCTTTATCTTTTTTGCATGCTGAAAAACATCCCATTGCGAGAAAAAGCAGGCATATTCTGCTGTAGAGTTGGTTGTTTTTCATCTTTCTTTTGCTGGCGTTAGTGGTTGAGTAGTAAATATACTTCTTTCATATAAATGGCTTCAGCAACGGCTGCTTTAAATTGTTCAAATTCGGTTTCGGTAAAGGCAAAGCTGATGTCGTCGTTTGGTGTACGTAAGATAATTCGTTCCTCCATATCCGGGAAAGGAAGGCTGCTTTCGTTGAAAGACAGGCTGTTCAGCAGTTCCTGAAAAGTTGTAAATGTTTTATGTGTAAAGCTTAACATCAGGTTGTTGTGCCAGATGTAAAAGGCTTTACAGGCTAAACAAGAGGTTATAACGGTTTGATCTTTGGTACTTAATATTCTGGTTAAACACATACACGTATAGTTAAAAGGAGGCGTTAATTTAGCATGTTGTAACCAGGGTAAGCATGTAGCTTTATACAGGTTGCCTGTTTAATTCTTAATTATGCTGGTCGAGAGCCGGTAACTGCTGGCCCTGCCTGCATTGGGTGTTTTAATCATTACCTGTTCTTTTACCATTAAACGCAGGTTGTAATAAACTGTGGTAATACTGATTTTATTGTTTTGCTTTTTTAGATAGAGCCACAGTTCTTCCGGATTTTCAATTTCTTTCAGGGTACAGATGCCCGATACAAAAGCCATTTTTTGCTTGCTGATCAAATAACCTTTTAGCCTAAGCAAGCCGATGATGTTGGCTTCTGGACAGGCATTTGTTTCCTGTCTGCTTAGTGAAAAGGAATCTGTGCGGGCGAAATCCGGTAAAAGAACAGTGGCTTCCATGGTATTAGGCTACTTTAACTTCTCCAAATACATGACCAAAATTGGCAAAGGTCTGGTGCGCTGCTTTTAAAGCCTGATCTGCTTCTTCTGCATTTTTAGGAACGCTGTTTAATACGGCCGTAAAGGCGGCCCATTTTTGGCCGGATTCTGCACCGTATCCGTTAAAGAAAGAAAAACCTTTCGTGATGCCTGCCTTTTGCAACATTTGTACAATATAAGGACCGCCCATAATAGAACCTTCCAGTACATATAAAGCGCCTAAGGCTTC
>JASLGV010000179.1 GCA_030149995.1 Pedobacter sp. | reverse complement strand
CAGTTACACTGGTTTCGTTACGGGCGATAACGCTGCAAACAGCGTAACCGGAACGGTATCTTATGGTGGAACATCTCAATCGGCTAAGGCTGCCGGAACTTATACCATTATTCCTGCTGGCTTATCTTCGGCAAATTATGCGATTACCTATTCGAATGGAAGCTTAACGATTAACAAAGCTGCTTTAACGGTTACGGCAACAGATGCGACAAAAACCTACGATGGTGCAACCTACACCGGTGGCAATGGCATCAGCTATACTGGTTTCGTTACGGGCGATGACGCTGCAAACAGCTTAACCGGAACGGTATCTTATGGTGGCACGTCTCAATCGGCTAAGGCTGCCGGAACTTATACCATCATTCCTGCTGGCTTATCTTCGGCAAATTATGTGATTACCTATTCTAACGGAAGCTTAACGATTAACAAAGCTGCTCTAACGGTTACAGCTGCAAATGCGGTTAAGACCTACGATGGGGTTGCTTATACGGGTGGCAATGGTATTCAATATACTGGTTTCGTTACGGGCGATAACGCTGCAAACAGCGTAACCGGAACGGTATCGTATGGCGGTACGTCTCAATCGGCTAAAAATGCAGGGACGTATACCATTGTTCCGGGTAATTTAAGCTCGGCTAATTATACCATTGCGTATAACAATGGTTCATTAACCATCAACAAAGCAAACCTAACCGTAACAGCAAGCAATTTATCCCGTTGTTACGGCGAATCTAATCCGGCATTTACCTTGAACTATATCGGATTTGCTGCCGGTGAAAATACATCGGTATTAAATACCATACCTACAGGCAGTACGGTTGCTACACGCAGTTCTGCAGCCGGAAATTATGTAATTACAGTAACAGGTGGTCAATCCGCAAATTATAATCTCACTTATCAGAATGGTGTTTTAACTGTTTTTGCTCTTCCTGTTGTACAAATTTCAAGCAGTCTTGGCAGCACCATCAGCCGTGGAGATGCAACTGTATTAACTGCATCTGGTGGTAGTACTTACAAATGGGCTGCAGCTACTGGTATTATCGGTACAACCAATACACCGGTATTAACGGTAAGACCAAATCAGACAACTACCTATAACGTAGTGGTTACAAATCCAAATGGTTGTTCAGAAACCAAAAGCATTACCATTACTGTTGAGGAAGATTATCAGCTGAAAGCAAGTAATATTTTAACCCCGAATGGCGACGGTGTAAATGATACCTGGGTAATTGAAAACATTGACATGTACCCGAACAATGTGGTTAAAATATTTGATAAAGGCGGCCGGTTATTATTTAGCCAAAAAGGCTACAACAATACCTGGAATGGCACCCTGAATGGTAATCCCCTGGTAGAAGGTACCTATTACTATATCATTGAGTTCGGTCCTGGTAAATTAACACAAAAAGGGTTCATTACCATATTAAGAGAAGACAGATAAAAAAAAATAAAATACCCTGTTGAGCACACAAAGGGCAGCAGGATTCCTAATCGATAAATAAGATGATTAAACGTAAAATTTGGACATTACTTGTATGTATGTTACCGGTATCAGTATGTTTTGCACAGTTAAGCCCGCTATCCGGTCAGTATTTCAATAATCCTTATATTATAAATCCGGCATTTGCCGGATTTGTCCAGGATACACGGTTAAACCTGGCCTACAGAAATCAGTGGACCAATGTGCCCGGTGCACCGGTTACACAGAATGTAACTTTAGAGCATGGGTTTGAAAAGGTTGGTATTGGTTTAAATGTTTCGAACGATAAAGCAGGTCTGATCAGGCAAACATCTCTATCAGGCAGTTTTGCCTATCACCTTCCTATAGGGGAGGAACAGCGCTTAAATTTTGGCATTTCTGCGGGTTTTACTACTGAGCGCATTAGTCAGGGAGATGTTGTGGGTAATCCAAACGATGTTTCGTTAGGGCGTTTTAACGACCGGGAAAGTTATCTGGATGGCAGTTTTGGAGTGGCCTACACAAGTCGCTCTTTAACCATACAGGCATCTATTCCAAATCTTAAACAGGCCTTTAAGCGCGACATTGCCTATGCAGATCTGACCAGCTTTTTTACAGCGGTGAGCTACAAAATAGATTTCCAGGATGGTGCAGAAGGATCGTATGCTACCCCAATATTTGCTTACCGTGGGGTATATGGTTATAAAAATATTTGGGATGCCGGTACACAGGTAAATGTAGGCGGACAGCTGTTGTTGTCGGCTTTGTACCACAGCACCCAAAGTGCCACATTTGGTGTGGGTGTGGACTTTAGAAAAAAATATCTGATAGGGGTACAGTATACCACCAATACCTCAGCTTTAAACCGCTATACAAACGGAAGTTTTGAACTGAATCTGGGTGTCCGGTTATAATTTTTTTTAATTGCCGGCACGCATTTTTATTAAAATATGATGTGTAATTAACGCCTGGGCCCGGTTTTATACCGGGCTCAACTTTTTTACAGCTATCCCGTTTAATCTCTTCGAATGGATATAACAGAATCTGCTATTTTGTTCCTGGCAAATAAAATAGCCGGCAAATTTTTAGTTTTTGCCGGCCGGTACTTTTATTAAAGCGTAAAAACATTATTGGATGGATCAATATCCGGATATTTACGGTCGGGATCCAGCGTAACCGATAAAACCTTTCCGGTTACAGCTTTTCTGAAAGTCCACCGAGAACCCCTTTGCCATATTTCGGCTGGTAGTTTTACACGTTCGCTTTGCCCGTTTGCAAGTTTAATCTCGAGTGTTACCGGCATCACCATTTTCTGAAGGTTTTCTACGGTAATGATAATTTCCCTGCCTTCCTGATCGTCTGCATACCGGACATCTGTAACTGCCTGGTCGAGTTTCCATGCATTCAGAAACCACGATCGCCAGAACCAGCCTAAATCTTCGCCAGTACCGTTTTCTATGGTTCTGAAAAAATCTTCTGGTACCGGATGTTTAAAGGCCCAGTTGTGGATATAACTTTTAAAAGCCTCATCAAATAATTTTTCACCAACTACTTCTGATCTTAAAAGCGAAAGCGCCAATGCAGGTTTGCGGTAACTGTCTGTGCCAATGCGCTGAAACTGGAGTACATCCTGAAAGGTATAAGAAGGTTCTGCTGTAGGACCAAAGGTAAGCGGTGCCTGCTGGTAAACATCCTGTTTGCGTATGTATTTGCCATTTTCGTAGGCAGCCGAACTGATGCCATTAATAAAGGTGTTAAATCCTTCGTCCATAAAGGTATAACGGCGCTCGTTTGAGCCTACAATCATTGGGAACCAGGTATGACCAAATTCGTGGTTGGTTACCCCGAAAAGGCCCGCTTGTTTGGAACGAAGGTTGCAAAATACAATTCCCGGATATTCCATGCCGCCCACCGAGCCTGCTACATTGGTAGCTGAAGGATAAGGATATTCGTACCATTTATTTGAATAGTGTTCAATTACATATTTTACATATTCTGTAGCTTTGCTCCAGGCGGTATCGCCTTTACTTTCTACCGGATATACAGCTTGTGCAAGGGATGGTTTTCCACTGGGCAGGTTGATGCGCTGTGCATCCCAGATAAAAGCTGTTGAGGCTGCCCAGGCTGCATCTCTTGCCTGCTTGATTTTAAAATGCCAGGTTAGTTGTTTTTTGGCAGCTGTTGGTTTCAGATCTTCCTCTACTTCTTCCGCTGTGCGGATGTTTACAGCACGATCGCTGCCGGCAGCTTGTTTTAAACGGGCAAGTTGTACAGGGCTTAAGACTTCCTGCGGATTGAGCAATTCGCCCGATCCGGCTATAATCAATCCTGCAGGAGCAGTGATGCTAAAATCGATGTCGCCATAGCCCAGGTAAAATTCGCCTGCGCCCAGATAGGGTAAGGTATCCCAGCCTCGTATATCATCGTAAACAGCTGTTTTAGGATACCATTGGGCAATTTCATAAATCCAGCCATTTTTGGTGAGCTTGCGTCCCATACGGTCGGTTCCATATTCGGGAATTACAAAAGAATAATCTATTTTAATTTCAACTTCAGCACCATTGGCAGCCAGTGGTTGCGCCAGATTCAGTTTTAACCGGGTATCACTAATTGTGTAATCCGGACTATATGTTTTGCCAGCCTGCGTAATGGTAATTTTGCCCAGCTTATAACCACCATCAAAATTGGCCAGGTTGGCCCAGCGCTTACCCGGAACGGTATGTGTGGTGGCTTCTGATCTGGATTGTTTGCTGTAAATATTCTGATCCAGGTGGAGCCAGATAAAAGGAAGCAAATCGGGGCTGTTGTTGCGGTATTGTAATTTAACGCTTCCCTGAATGGTTTTATTCAGGGTATCTAAAGTAACGTTGATGGTATAATTTGTTTTGTTCTGCCAGTATTTAGGACCGGGAGCCCCGGATGCTGAGCGGAAGTCAGTACCCGGGTAACTGTAAAAACCGGGTTTAAAAGCTTCATGATTGTCGTATATGCTTGTTTGGGCAAGTGCACCGGTGCTTAACAAAAGAGCCGCTGCACATAAACTTCGGGTAATAACAGAAGGACGCTTCATTATTTAAGAATTTTAAGGGTTAAACTGGATTGCTGTTTGCCATCGTTGTAAATGCGTTGGGTGGCTTTTTGATAGTCGCTTTCCTTGGCCTGGTATATATCCATAAACTGGTTGGGGTTTCTGTCTACCAGCGGAAACCAGGTACTTTGAACGTGTACCATTATTTTATGTCCTTTTTTAAAGGTGTGAGCCGCATCCTGCAATTCAAAATTTACAGGCGTTATTTTTCCCGGAACAAGAGGCTCCGGATGCGAAAGGCTGTTCCGGTATTTAGCCCTGATTACATCGCCTCTAACCAATTGCTGGTAGCCGCTCAGCTTAATGTAGGCAGGCGTTTCCGGTCTGTTGGCGGTGGTATCGGGATATACATCGATTAGTTTTACCACAAAATCGGCATCCGTTCCCGTGGTAGAAACAAAAAGATTAGCTAAAATAGGACCGGAGATGGTCAGGTCTTCTTCCAGTTCTGCCGTTTCGTACACCAGTACATCTGGTCTGAAGGAAGCAAACCGCTGATCTTCGATCATGTACTCACGGCCTGGCCCCATCCTGATTTCAGAAGTAAATGGAACAGGTTTCTTAGGATCGCTTATGTAATCGTCGTAACCTGCATGGTCGCTTGCTGATGGAGCAAAAGATAGTTTCCCGTTGGCTGCCAGGTAAAGTTTTACATCACTGGTATTCTCCGGAGGCCAGGTTTTATAGGATTTCCATTGATTTATACCCGTTTGAAACACCTGTACATTTGGCAGATCAGCTGTACCTTCATCTTTGAGATAATGGTTGAAAAATGGAAGTTCGATCTTTTCTCGATAATAAACCGATGTTTCTGATCCGAAGTTAACAGGACCAAAAGCGCTGCCGGTGCTGCGTGCCCAGCCGCCGTGAGGCCAGGGGCCCATTACCAGCCTGTTTTTAGTGTCCGGGCTGTTTTTATGTATGGTTGCATAGGTTTTAAGCGGGCCATATAAGTCTTCGGCATCAAACCATCCACCTACGGTGAGTATGGCGGGTTTAACATTCTTTAAATGTGGCAGTGGAGTACGGCTTTGCCAGAATTCATCATAATTGCCATGCTCCATAAAGGCTTTCCAGATGGGCACTTCATTTTTATAATATTTATCATTCAGGTTGTTAAAAGTACCCTCTTTAAGAAAGAACTGGTAACCATCCTGTGTGCGCAGATCCAGGCGCGATGGCCCGGTCGTGGTCGGTTCGGGGCGTGGTTTACCGAAGGAAGAAAAGAACAGGAAATTGCCTAAAAAGAAAGCTCCGTTGTGGGTAACATCATCACCCACATACCAATCGGTTACAGGTGCCTGCGGCGAAACGGCCTTTAAGGCCGGGTGCGCACTTAAAATACTGGCTGTTGCATAGAAACCCGGATATGAAATACCATATGTACCCACTTTTCCATTGTTATTGGGAATGTTTTTAATGAGCCAGTCTATGGTATCGTACGTATCGCTGCTTTCGTCAGTTTCCTTTTTACCTTTTTTGGCCGGATTATACGGACGGGTATCGACAAATTCGCCTTCCGACATCCATTTACCTCTTACATCCTGGTAAACAAAGATGTATCCTTCCCGGATAAACAGGGAAGAAGGACCTAAAGAAGTTTTATATTTTTCAGTACCGTAAGGAGCAACCGAATAGGGCGTTCGGGTTAATAAGATGGGATGTTTCTGTTTTTTATCCTTTGGAACATAAATGGAGGTAAAAAGCTTTACACCATCGCGCATTGGAATTTTTTGTTCGATTTTAAAGAAGTGCTCCCTGATATACAGGGAGTCTTCTTTATTAACCAGTTGTTGAGCAATGGCCGGTGTATACAGTGTGCCAAAAACCATTAATATGGCCATGCATACTTTTAGCAACGGGTTATGAGCAGGTGATTTCATAATCTGAATTATTTATTTTTAAAATCATCCCAGTTGATTTCGCTGGCAGGTCTTTCCAGTTGTGTAAATACGCTCCCTGCATCAAGTGCAACCGGTATTTCAGAAAGGCGCCCGTATCTTCTTAAATCAACCCAACGGTGTCCGGCAGGTTCAAACCACAATGAATATCTGCGCTGAAAAAGAATTTCTGTAATCAGGGCATCGGTGTTTTGCAGGCCTGTGTAAGGCGTTAGATTTGCCGATGAACGGATACGGTCGATTGCTTTTACTGCATCAGCATAATGTTGCAACTGTGCAGAAGCCTCGGCGTAAATAAGTACGAGTTCTTCGTTTCTGATGTAAGGAATAGGAGCGGTATTCAGTGCCCATCTTTTATCCTGGTAGAGGCTGGAAAGCGGCACGGCTCCAACTGTATTAATGATGGGCGCGCTGCGTACAAATACTTTATTGGTTACCCTTAAGTCGCCGGGCAATGCGTCTTGTACAAAGGAAGGATGAACAACCGGAAGTGTACTGATGTTGGCATTTAATACATAATACAATGGATTAAAAGACTCGGGAGGTGCGCCATAAGTATGTGCAGGCCCTACATTCAGATCCCCGTTCAGGTTGTAAAATGATAAGCTAAGGGCATCCAGTGCTCCCTGCCAGTCTTTTTGATAAATG
>JASLGV010000141.1 GCA_030149995.1 Pedobacter sp. | reverse complement strand
CATGAACTTCTGGCTTAATGCCATTATAAAACCCACAAAAAACAAAACTTTAAAAACCAGTAGTTTCGTATTGGAATCAGACAGTCTTTTAAAATATTATAAAGGCCAGCTTAAGGTGGAATGGAACGGCACTATACAACAAACAGATTCCATCCTGACATACGAATACAACGACGATTTTGAAAAAGTCGAAAAGGTAAGCCTGCAAAAGAAAGACATCCCACAGTTTTCGGTTCACATCCTTTCTGAAGCAAAGGGTTTGCAAGATTACCTGATCCGGCAGCAAGTTATTTATCCGGACAGCAACCTGGTAAACAAAAACGCCTTTCCGCTTTACAAACTTTTTGTTAAAAACACGCCAAACAGTCTTTTTATTGGAACAGACAAAAAACGATTCGTGGAGCCTGTAAACCACCCCTCAACAGATCTTTTCGGGCTGTATATCGATTTTGAAAAGCTGGAAAAACAATTTCCTTTAAACGCATTTAAATCTTTTACTACGCTTCAGGCATCCGGAAAACTTGTAAATGGAAAACAAATAAAAGCCGAAGGAGTAATCCGTTTCAAAGACAAAAATATCCAGGCTTTTTACCAGCTGTTAAAAAGCTTATAAACAACAACTTGTATTTGATTAAAAAAGCAAATTTCTTGATATATTTATTTTAATCAATACAAACGGTAAAACCATTCACTTATATGCTCCACGACAACCTGATTCTAATCCTGATTTTATTGCTGGGTGTAACCTTTTTGGTAATGATTGGCCATAAATTAAAAATCTCTTACCCCATTTTTTTAGTGTTGGCCGGCTTACTTATTGGTTTTATTCCAGGTTTCCCACATATAAAAATAGATCCCGATATCGTATTCCTGCTCTTTTTACCGCCCTTGCTTTACGAAGCAGCCTGGTTTACTTCCTGGAAAGATTTCTGGGAATATAAAGGAGCTATTTTTTTAATGGCCGTAGGACTGGTTTTCATCACCTCAATTGCCGTTGCTTATTTTACAGTTGCGGTTATTCCAGGCTTTACACTGGCATTGGGCTTTTTATTGGGTGGCATCATCTCGCCACCTGACGCCATTGCAGCCACTTCCATTCTTAAAGGTATTAAGATCCCCAAAGTCTTAACATCTATTTTAGAAGGCGAAAGCCTGGTAAACGACGCCTCCAGTTTAATTGTGTTTAAGTTTGCGCTGGCTACAGTTATTAGCGGGAATTTTATCTTACAAGATGCAGCAGTAGGCTTTATTTCTGTAGCGGGATTAGGCATTATCATTGGCCTTGGTGTTGCAGGAATATTTTATCTGGTGCACCGGTATATGCCCACAACCGAAAATATAGATACTGTTTTAACGCTGCTAACGCCCTATTTTATGTACATCGCAGCCGAGCATTTTAAAGGTTCGGGGGTTATGGCTGTTGTTTCGGGCGGCTTGCTGCTGTCCAGTCAATCGCATATTTTCTTGTCTTCGAGTGCAAGGGTCAAATCGGCCTCGGTATGGTCTTCTCTTACTTTTATGTTAAATGGGGTGGTTTTTATCCTGATCGGATTGGCACTACCTGATATTGTGAGCGACCTGGGTGATAACTATCCCATTTCTAAGGCCATTGGTTATGGTGTTGGCATCAGCCTGCTTATTCTCTTTGTGCGCCTGTTTTGGATTTTATCAACCAATAAATTAACTGCGCTTGTAAACCGGCAAACCCGCATACGCTATAAGGATGTAACCTGGCATTCAAATGTGGTGATTGTATGGGCTGGTATGCGGGGGGTGGTTTCGTTGGCGGCTGCTCTTTCCATTCCGTTACTGGCTTCCAACAACCTTCCCTTTCCACACAGAAACCTGATCTTGTTTATCACATTTGTCGTTATATTTTTTACCCTGGTTATCCAGGGCTTAACCTTGCCCTTAATCATCCGGATTTTAAAAATTCCCGAATTACCCAATAAGGCAAGTGAACAGGAACAAGCAACAGAAATTAAATTGATGCTGATTGACTTATCATTAGAAAAGCTACAGGAAAATTACGATTATCAATGTAAACACAATGAGTTAATTGTTAACCTAAAGGCCGATTTTCAAAAATCGCTGAAGGAAGAAAGAAATACCTTGCAGCTACTAAAAAAGGGAGATATCGATAAAAAAGACATCATGGCCTATCACCAGATTATGCGAGACCTAATTTCCCTGCAAAGAGACGAACTGCATAAGTTAAAAAGCAATAAAGATTACGATGACGAGGTCATTAGGAAAGAAGAATGGCGGTTAGATCTGGAAGAACTTAGCTTATCTTCTTCAGAATAAGACGCCACCAACCTTAAGCAACAACCGGAAGAAAAACGCCTTTTTACTAAAAGCAAAAATCCCTTCAAGACATACATCTGAAGGGATTTTTTGTGATTATCTTTCGACTAAACCAACTGTTATGGCCAAACGCCTAAGTTCATGTAAGAAACTGCGATTTTATCAATTGAATTTACAAAAGCAGCTGTTCTTAAAGTCTGTGTACCTGGTTTGTGCATCAGCGTTTCGCGGATCTCATGATACGAGTGAATCATGGTATCTTCCAGACCTGAATTTACAAGTTCCATTTCGGAGGCACCTTTAACGATCATCAGCCGGTGTTCCTGTGGAATGGTCTGACCGGTTAAAGATTCCAGTGTATTAATCAGATTGCGGTTAGAGTTTTCGGCATAACGGTTTTCCATACGTCCGAATGCAACGTGCGAAAGGTTTTTTAACCACTCAAAATAAGATACAGTTACCCCACCCGCATTGCAATACATATCCGGAATGATGATACCGCCCATTTCAGTAAAAATAGCTTCGGCTTCCGGTGTAGTTGGACCGTTTGCTCCTTCTGCAATAATTTTCGCTTTAATATTGCGGATATTTTCTTCTGTAAACTGATTTTCAAGCGCTGCAGGCACCAAAATATCGCAGTCCTGCTCTAAACCTTCCATAGAATTTTTAAAGTCTTTTGCGCCCGGGAATCCAAGTATTGAACCTGTATTCTTGCGGTGTGCAAATACCTCGTCTACATTTAATCCGTTTTCATTATAGATAGCTCCTTCAAATTCACACAAACCAACAATGGTTGCACCAAATTCTGCAAGGAATTTAGCAGAGTGGTAACCTACATTACCCAACCCCTGTACAATCACTCTTTTGCCATCCAGGCCTGCTGTAAGGCCTATTTTTTTCATATCTTCTGCTACACTTACACATTCTCTTACCGCAAAGGCAACCCCACGACCGGTGGCTTCTTTACGTCCGCGAATACCATGTAAGGCAATCGGTTTTCCCGTTACGCAACCCAGAGCATCCAGTTGTCCCGGGTTCATGGTCATATATGTATCAGCAATCCAGCTCATTTCACGTTCGCCAGATCCATAATCAGGAGCCGGAACGTCAATACCGGGGCCAATAAAATTCTTTTTGATTAATTCTGTTGTATAACGGCGGGTAATGGTTTCCAGCTCAGCTACACTGTAATTTTTGGTGTTGATTTTAATACCACCTTTTGCACCACCAAAAGGAACGTTTACGATTGCACATTTATAGGTCATCAATGCCGCAAGTGCCATTACCTCATCCTCATTTACCATGTCGCTGTAACGGATACCACCTTTGGTTGGGCTCATATGATGCGAGTGCTCTACACGCCAGGCATCAATTACTTCGAAACCATTCCCTCTGCGAATCGGGAATTGGAAACGGTACACACTGTTACATGCTTTGATCTGGTTCAATAAACCTTCGGGATGATTGGTAAACTGAGCCGCACTGTCAAAATTTTTACATACATCTGCAAAAAATTTGGTCTCGTCTGCTATATTAGCCATTATGATATTATTTTTTATGAATAAG
>JASLGV010000128.1 GCA_030149995.1 Pedobacter sp. | reverse complement strand
CGCTTGGAAAACTTTGAAAGCGGTAAATATTAACCAGCCGGACATAAAGTGCCGATGGTCTTGGCCGGTTAATGATGTTTTTTACAATTAAAATAACCAGGCTGCTAAGTGCCACCGCACATATAAAATAAGATTCCCTTTTAAAGCGATTAAAATAAAAAATAGCCGCCACCAGCAGCAATACAAGAAATGAATAAGGCATTTCTCCAAAAAAGCTAATCCCTTTCATAACCTGATCGAGCCATTCAGCATGGTATTTCTGGATGAGCAGGGAAATCATGATGTCCAGATTTAAAACCGGATGCAGTGTAACATAAATGCCCAGAGAAGTGAAGCAAACAATCAGAAAGAGGAGTATAAACAGATAGGTTTTGGATTTTAAAGGCATATATAATTCATGATCTGGCTGTATAATCCAAATTTAAACAAATTAGCGAGATATGAAAATTGCTTTCTTAAAAGGTTATTTTACCACAATTTGTTTAGGCTCCGTTACCACAATCTGATATTTACCTTTAAACTCTGATACAATACCCGTTACGCAAATGTTATTACCCATATACATACTGGCCGGTTCGGAAGCAAACTTCGCAATGTCTTCTTTATTAATTACCAGTGTTACCGGTTCGTTCGGATAATTACCACCCAAATTTAAAAGATTGAGCTTTTCAAAGGCTTTGGTACTGTAAACAGAATCGCATATAATAACAGATTTGCCCGCATATTTAGCAACATCCTTAGCCAGAATTAACGTTTGTGCTTTTACCATTGAAAAGCTAAACACGATGGCAGTTGAAAGTAATATTTTTTTCATGGCAAAGAGAGGATGAAGTTTGTTTTCTAAAGAGCGGCTTATGCAAATGTAAAATAAATTATGTCATTTCAAAATTAATAAATTGTTAAGCAATTCATAAAATGAGGGTTTTTTTTGAGGTTTAATATTTTGTGAGTCATTTTGTTGTGTTCTTTTATTAAAGTAAAATATTAAATATGAACCAGTTTATTTTTTAAATATTCTTAATTTTTAATTTTGTATCCTTAAAATTAAATTTAGATTTGTCTAAAAATATATTTAGATCGGTTTATTATGAAGAATATTTACGTTTGTTTGTGCCTGTTTTTTAGTTGTTTTCAATTGTTTGCACAGCAGGGTTCGGTTAAGGGAGTGGTGCGAACAGGTAATGCCGCACTTGAAAATGTTAACATAGCTGTTAAAGGATTGAAGCAACAGTTTAAGAGTACACAAAAGGGTACTTATGAGATTTTGAATTTATCGGATGGAACGTATACCATTCAGTTTAGCAAGGTTGGTTTTAGAACACAGAGTGAGACTATTATTGTTGATGGCACGGCTACAACCTTAAATGTACAGCTTGCTGCCGAAAATTCGGTGTTGAACGAAGTCGTTGTAACCGGTGTAAGCAGGGCAACAAGCTTACGCAGAAGCCCGGTGCCTGTTGCTGTATTATCGAAAAAAGCCATGGATCAGAATGTGGGCAGCAATTTTATTGATGCCGTGGTAAAGGGTGTTCCGGGTTTAACGGCTGTAACCACGGGTCCGAATGTATCGAAACCGTTTATCAGGGGGTTGGGGTATAACCGCGTGCTTACCTTATACGATGGGCTAAGGCAGGAGGGGCAGCAGTGGGGCGATGAACATGGAATTGAAGTAGACGATTTTGGCATGGGCCGGGTAGAAGTGGTAAAAGGTCCTGCCAGTCTGACTTATGGCTCAGACGCACTTGCAGGGGTTATTAATATGATTCCCTATACGCCAGCACCCGAACCGGGTAAGTTAAAAGGAGATGTAATTCTGAACCATCAGACCAATAACGGATTACAAGCTGCTTCGGTTGGACTTTTGTACGAAAAGAATGATTGGCAATATGCCTTCAGATCGTCGGGAAAAAGAGCACATAACTATCAGAATAAGGTAGATGGCCTGGTATACGGAACGGCTTTTCAGGAATACAACCTTTCTGGTAGTGCACGATTGGCAAAGCAATGGGGAAATACCAAAATTGCCGCTACCTGGTACAATAATATGATGGAAATTCCAGATGGCAGCCGCGATTCTTTAACACGGAAATTCACCCGTCAGGTTTTAGACGAGGGAGATGATATTAAAAACCGGCCGGTTGTACCGGATAATGAGTTAAAAAAATACAGCATCAATCCGTTGCATCAGCATATTCAGCATTTTAGGTTTTATAATGTAAGCAACATCAAATTAGGTAATGGCGATTTATATGCACTTGCCGGTTTTCAGCAGAGTGTTCGGCGCGAATACAACCATCCCGAAGTGCCGGCGCAAGCGGGTTTGTATGTGGTGCTTAATACCTTCAATTACGATGTTAAGTATAATTTCAACACATTGCTGGGATTGGAAAGCACGATCGGCGTAAATGGGATGTACCAAACCAACAGAAGTAAAAAAGCCACCGATTTTCCCATTCCCGATTATGATTTGTTTGATGCCGGTGTCTTTTACTTTGCCAAAAAGGCATTTGGGAAACTGGAATTTTCTGCAGGCGTACGCATGGATACCCGGCATATTACCTGGAACGACTTTTATGTAAGCAGCAACCCGGAAACAGGCTTTGAGCAGAAAGGAAGCATTTATGATGCGGATGCCAATCTGCAGTTCCCTGCCTTCGGTAAAAACTACTATGGGGTATCAGGTAGCTTTGGTCTTACTTACAACATATCAGAAGCCTTGCTCATCAAAGCAAATATTGCACGTGGTTACCGGGCCCCGAATATTACTGAAATTGGATCAAACGGCCTTGATCCCGGTGCGCATATTGTCTATTTGGGTAACCGGAGTTTTAAACCAGAATTTAACTTGCAACAAGATATAGGATTTATGGGCGCCTTTAAGTCTGTTGATTTTGGTATTGAATTGTTTAACAATAGCATCCAGAATTATATTTTTCAGGCTCGTTTAACGTATGATAACGGAAACCCGGTGGTGTTGGTGCCGGGCAATTTAACCTATCAGTATCAGCAGGCGGCTGCCCGTTTATACGGTGCCGAATTATCTTTTAACATTCATCCAGAGGCGGTAAGCTGGCTAAGCTTAAACAACAGCCTTTCGGTTGTAAAAGGCCTGCATAAAGGTGCTGTTGCC
>JASLGV010000046.1 GCA_030149995.1 Pedobacter sp. | reverse complement strand
GTTCAGTAAAGCATTTAAGGTTGCCAGTCCGGCAGCACAACACACAGGATGTCCGCCAAAGGTTGTCATATGACCTAAAATCGGGTTGAATGATAAGACAGACATAATCTCTAAAGAACTGATAAACGCACCTATGGGCATTCCGCCGCCAATGCCTTTGGCAAGGAGTAAAATATCTGGAACTACATCGAAATGCTCAAAGGCAAACATTTTTCCCGAACGGCCAAAGCCAGACTGAATCTCATCAAAAACAAGTAAGGTACCGGTTTCTGTACATTTTGCCCGGAGGGCCTGCATATATTCCAGGTCAGCAACCCGTATCCCGGCTTCGCCTTGTATTGGTTCGATAAAAACGGCTGCAATATCGGATGTAATAAGATCTAAATCGGCTAATTCATTATGGTTGATAAAGGAAACATTTGGAAGGAAAGGGCCATATCCGGCTGAGTAGAAATCACTTTCCATTAAACTTTCTGCACCCTGTGTACTGCCATGGTAGGCGTTTTTACAAGCTACAAATCCCTTTCTGCCGGTGTATCTTTTGGCCAGTTTCATGGCACCTTCAACGGCTTCGGCTCCCGAATTGACAAAATAGGTAGAACTCAGGTTTTCTGGAAGCACGCCTGCAAGTGCACGGGCGAAATTTACCTGAGGGTTTTGCACATATTCGCCGTAAACCATCAGGTGCATGTATGTTTCTGCCTGCTCTTGAATGGCTTTTACCACTGCCGGATGGCAATGCCCCACATTACTTACACCAATACCGGCAATAAGGTCTGTATAAGCCTTGCCTTTTTCATCATAAATATAAACACCTTTTGCTTTTACAAATTCGAGTAAAAGAGGCTCTGGAGAGGTCTGCGCATTGTGTTGTAAAAACAACTGACGTTGTGTAAGCATGGCGCAAAAATACAGAAATGATGCGGAATAGACGCTTAACCTGCTTTAGTTTTTAAAGTTCAGGCTAAATTAATAAGATGGCTATTGTTTAGGTTGTACGCCTTCCTTAAACCGGTTTAACAATTCTCTTTTAAAACCTTCTTGTGCGCGGTAATATTTACCAATTATTTTGATCGGAAGTACAGACTTAAATTTGTTGAAATATTTTTTTTCCAGGTTCAGGTCTCTTTGTCTGAATTCAAATTCACTCGAAATAAGTGTTTGAATCTGGCTATCGCTTAAATTATCAATTTCACTTACCTTTCTGAATGAGATCATTTTTTGACTTCTTTCTTTTCTTAAAGCATTTTGTTCCCGTTGCATTTCATTGTAAATGGGCCAGAAAACTTTAGCCTCTTCTGTAGATAAATCGAGCTTTTGCGTAAAGTAGGCAATTTTGAGCGATTCGATTTCTTCAGGTTGCGGACGCTGTGCCCAAAGCAAAGAAGGGAAAAAGAGCAGTAATGAAGCGATTAATAAATTTTTCATTATTGTAATAATTAAATTGGTGTGCTAAAACATGCTTTATGCTTCAGCAATCCCGGTAATGGCCGGACTTTGTGTTTGTTGTTATAGTTCCTGAGCCAAATCACTCGACGAGTAATTTCTCAGAATATAATTTTCAATTTCTGTATTTGTTGAAGCGTTTATTGCTTTTGGCGCATCTGTATTTCTGCTTTCCAGGTGCTCAATAATGGTATGTTCATCTATATCGTACAGCAATTGTTCATTGCTAAATGCGGCCATGTTGTTTCTTTTTACTACAGACTGACTGCTTTCGTAAAAATACAGGAAGAACGAAGAAGCAATTAAAAAGCAGGCAGCACTTGCATATTTAAATAGGTTCTTATTCCAAAGGGCAACAATTTTAGTAGCCTTACGTGGCTTATTTACCTCAATCTTATGTGTAATACGGGCTTCTAAAGAATCAAAATAATGTGCCGGCGTATGAAAAGGATTTTCTTCAGCAATCAGGCTTTCTAAATGAACGCTGGTTTCGATTTGCTCGGTTAAGGTATCAAAATAACCTGCAGGTACTTCAAAAGCATTTTTATCTGTTTGTTGTACAAGTTTATCTAAAAAGATAGAAGACCGGACATTATTTTCCAAATCATCAAAATAACCGTCAGGAACGCAAAAAGGATTGCGTTTCGCCATTGCAGCAAGCAAAGGTGTCTCTTTCATCCAATCGTTATTTTCTATATTTTCGTTCATTACAGATATATTGATACAATTAAGATCAAAAGGTTTAATAATCTATTTCATCATTTGTGATAATTGCCTCTATTTTTTTTGCTGCAATATGAAAAGAAGCTTTTAAAGCCCCTACAGAGGTGCCCAATACTTCCGAAATCTCTTCATATTTCATATCATCAAAATATTTCATGTTGAAAATAATTCTTTGTTTTTCGGGCAGGCTTAAAATGGCTTTCTGTAATTTAAGTTGCAGCTTATCTCCGTTAAAGTAGGAAGAAGCCACCAGGTTTTCGGCAAGTGCTGGCGATACTTCATCCAAAGGCGTGTTGGTACGTTGCTTTTGCTTGTTTAGAAACGTAATGGATTCGTTTGTTGCAATGCGGTAAATCCAGGTATAGAGTTGTGCATCGCTTCTAAATTTATCGAGGTTTTTCCAAACTTTTACAAATACCTCCTGCAGAAGGTCGTCGCAATCGTCGTGGTTAAGAACCAGACGGCGAATGTGCCAGTATATTTTTTGCTGATATTTCTTTAAAAGCAGGTTAAAGGCTTCATTTCGAGTTTTCTCGACGGCAAACATGGCCAGAATTTCTGAATCTTCAACTTGTTTCATTAAAGTGTATAAATAGTTTTTTTACTGCAGGTTTGAATTGTCGAGAAAGATATAAATTTATACTGGTATTCTATGGAGCTTTATGCATAAAAAAACACGGATAGACAAATGCTGTCTATCCGTGTTCTGTATGAATAGGTTTTACTTTTTTCTGCTGATAACTTTTTGAACAGCTTCAACAATGTTCACAGCTTCCAAACCATATTTGGCCATTAACTGATCTGGGGTACCGCTTTCTCCAAAAGAGTCGTTTACCGCTACAAATTCCTGAGGTGTAGGTAATTCGGTTGCGAGTAAGCGTGCAACGCTTTCGCCCAGTCCACCAAACTTATTATGCTCTTCGCAGGTAACCACACAACCTGTTTTTTTAACTGATTTCAGAATGGCCTCATCGTCCAGCGGTTTAATGGTGTGAATGTTGATGATTTCTGCATCGATACCCAGTTCGGCAAGTTTTTCGCCGGCTTCAATTGCTTTCCATACCATGTGACCGGTTGCAATGATGGTTACATCAGAACCTTCATTTACCATCCAGGCTTTACCGATTTCGAATTTCTGATCCGGATCAGTAAATACAGGAATAACCGGGCGACCGAAACGCAGGTAAACCGGACCTTCGTACTCGGCAATGGCAAGGGTTGCGGCTTTGGTCTGGTTATAATCGCATGGATTGATAACCACCATGCCCGGAAGCATTTTCATTAAACCGATGTCTTCTAAAATCTGGTGGGTAGCACCATCTTCACCAAGTGTAAGACCTGCGTGTGAAGCACAGATTTTAACATTTTTATTTGAATAAGCTACAGATTGTCTGATCTGGTCGTACACACGGCCGGTAGAGAAGTTGGCAAAAGTTCCGGTAAATGGAATTTTACCACCAATGGTCATACCCGCTGCAATACCAATCATGTTGGCTTCGGCAATACCTACCTGCACAAAACGTTCCGGAAAGTCTTTAATAAAGGCATCCATTTTTAAGGAACCAACCAAATCGGCACATAAAGCAACCACCTGATCGTTTTTCTTGCCTGCTTCATGTAAGCCTGCACCAAAACCCGAACGTGTATCTTTTTTTTCTGTATATGTGTATTTTTTCATTTTGTTTCTTAGATATGAGATCACAGACATCAGACATGAGATTTAAACCTCATATCTCACATCTCCAATCTAATTTAGTAATCTCCTAAAGTTTCCGGTAATTGTTTTAAAGCGGCGGCCAGCTGCTCATCGTTTGGAGCAGTACCATGCCATTTATGAGAGCCCATCATATAATCTACACCGTAGCCCATTTGAGTACTCATTAAGTTTAAAATCGGTTTACCTTTTCCGGTTAAAGATTTGGCGTAATGCAAACCTTTTACAATGGCATCCATATCATTTCCATCTGTGTTGATTACATGCCATCCGAAAGCTTCAAACTTAGCCTGAAGGCTTTCTAAAGACAATACCTTTTCTGTAGGTCCGTCGATTTGCTGACCGTTGTAATCAATGGTTGCAATGTAATGGTCTACTTTATGAAAAGGCGCAAACATTGCGGCCTCCCAGTTTTGACCTTCTTGCAATTCTCCATCACCATGAAGTGAGAAAACATACGATTTATCGCCGTTTAATCTTTTTGTAAGGGCTGCACCAATGGCAACAGACATTCCCTGACCTAAAGAGCCAGATGCTATACGGATTCCAGGTAAATGCTCGTGCGTAGTTGGGTGGCCCTGTAAGCGGCTATCCAGTTTACGGAAAGTGGCAAGTTCTGATTTATCGAAATATCCGGCATGGGCAAGTGTACTGTACCATACAGGTGAGATGTGTCCGTTAGAGAGGAAAAATAAATCTTCTCCAACACCATCCATATTAAAATCTTTATTGTGGTTTAAAACTTCAAAATATAAAGCCGTAAAGAAATCAGCACAACCCAATGAACCACCTGGGTGGCCAGACTGGCATCCGTGAACCATTCTTACAATATCTCTTCTTATCTGTGAAGCAATATCTTCTAATTCTTTAATTGTATGTTTCATTAAAATAAAATAAGCGGTTGTTGTTACATAGCAAAGGTAGTGTTTTACCTGCTATATTATAATTAGTTATTGATTAAATCGAGTACCTGCTGGGTGGCATTTTTGGTATCTACTTTTTTAATTATGTGTGCAATTTTTCCTTCCTCATCAATGATAAAGGTTGTGCGGACTGTACCCATATATTTCTTACCATACATGTTTTTTTCTGCCCAAACACCATAATCATTTACAATTTTCTGATCGGTATCTGCCAGCAGGGTAAAAGGCAGATCGTGCTTCGTTACAAATTTCTGATGTGATTTTTCATCGTCAACACTTACACCCAGTACCACAATGCCTTTTGCTGTAAGTCCCTGGTAGTTATCTCTAAAACTGCAGGCTTCTGCCGTACAGCCGGGCGTATCATCTTTGGGGTAAAAGTAAAGAACCACTTTTTTGCCTTTATAATCGTTTAGCGTAACGGTATTCCCGCTCTGGTCTTTTGCGGTGATTGCAGGAGCCTGATCACCTTCTTTTAATGCAGCCATGTTATCTTTTGTTTATTCTTTATAATTTTTTACGTCTTCGGGTTTAGCAGAATTTTATCTGTAAAACGTTGCGCTGTATTTGCGCACATTATCTTTCATATCAGCAACAACCAGATCGAGCGTATGTTTTCCTTTATTTGTTCTTTCGTCAAAGCTGTGCCAAAGGGTAGCCGTTTTGGCATCAAACTCCATTAAAACCCATTTGCCGTCAATATATCCATTAAAACTTTTAATACCGGATAAATGATCGCTTATTTTAAAAATAATTTTAGATAAACCGGCCATGTTTTTGCCATCGGCGATGTTCACAGGCGTAATGATGGGGGCAACTGTATCAACAGAAACAAAAAAAGAACCAAAGTTTTTAGGATTGGCTTTTACATAGCCATCTTCGTAAAATCCGCCCTGTGATACACGGTTTTCATTTACAATCAGGGCTTTTGCTCTCAGGTTTTCGGGCAGGCTATCGGCTTTTATCCATAGCTGGAAACCTGTATGCAGCGGGGTAAAACGGTTATGAATCTGATACATGGCCGACCAGGCATTTACCGCAGGCCTGGAAAGCTTTTTATAATTGAAATTTAAATCGTTGTATAAAGTGCCTTTTGTAAGTACGATCTTCAGATCTGGCAGTGATATCTCGTTTGTTTTGTTGTAGGCAAAAAAGTTATCGCCGGTTACCGTATTTGCAGGTGCAGTGGAGGGGCTGGCCTTTACATTAAAAGTAAGGGTACTGCTGTTGCCTGTTGCATCGGTAATCAGGTAGCGGAGCTGGTGCTGCTCGTTGTCGTTAAATTCAATGCGCCCGTTGTTAATTAGGCCGCTGTAAATTTTTAACGGATTGCCGGGATCTACAAAACTTTTCTGGATACTTCTTTTGGTATTCAGGTACGCCGGGTAATCGATATGCGAATTGATCGCTTTGCTATCTTCAAAGGCAAAGCGTTCCAGTGCAGAGGTGTAAATGAGTTTGCCATCCACTTCCAGTTGTATGGAGTATACGCCATTTGTACCCGATAATCCGTTGTGCCTGTCTGTTGCAACCACTCCAAAACCAACTTCTCCACTCAAATTTACGGGTGCTACGGCTTTATAACTGCCATTGGCACCACTAATGGCAATGGCTTGCCTGGTGGTGAACTCGTTAAAAGGTTTGCCGTTTAAATGATAAACATAAAGGCCATGTATAACGGGCGGAATATTATCTTCAATGTTGATTCCAAAAAACTGTGGATTAATGGTTTCTTCTGTTTTGGTATCGCGTATTTCGAAATGAAGATGCGGCCCGCCCGAACTGCCCCGGTTGCCCGACCAGGCAATGAGATCGCCTTTGCGCACCGGAATTAATATGGGATCGGGAAACTCATCAAGCTCGAAAGTTTTCTTATCGTATTGCAGGTTTTTAACAATGGTTGCAATTTTAGGTGCAAAACGCTGTAAATGCCCGTAAACCGTTGTGTAGCCATTGGGATGGTTGATGTATAAAGCCTGCCCGAAGCCACTGTTTTGCACGCGTAACCGAGAAATATAACCATCGGCAACGGCATATACAGGATAACCTTCGCGCTGGTTGGTCCTGAAATCGATGCCCGAATGAAAATGATTACCCCTGATTTCGCCAAAGGAACCTGCAAGCGCCGGGGGTACAATATCCAGCGGTTGCCTGAAATCTGTTAACGGATATTTGTTGTTGCTGAATATCTTTTGTGCAGATGCAGCGCCGGATATTAACAAGAAGGAGAGAAGCAGGCAAGTTGTGAAAGAAAGTTTTTGCTGCATCTTTTATTTAATATCAAAATTTAATAATTGTTTGTCTTCCAGCCAGGCTTCGAGCTTGTCTCCTTTTTGTACCGGCCCCACACCAGCTGGTGTACCCGTAAAAATAAGATCCCCTTTTTTAAGGGTAATATATTGCGAAACAAAGCTGATGAGCTTTTCAAAAGAAAACAGCAAATCTTTAGTATGGCCTTTCTGACGGCTTTCCTGGTTTATTTTAAGCTCAAAATGAAGATCGTAAAGATCTTTAAATTCACTTTTTGGGATAAACTGACTAACAGGTGCCGAATGGTCAAAGGCTTTGGCCAGTTCCCAGGGCAGACCTTTTTCCTTATGCACACGCTGAATATCGCGTGCCGTGAAATCGATGCCCAGGCCAATCTCATCATAATAATTGGAAGCAAATTTCTCGGCAATATGTTTACCTTCTTTGGCTACTTTTAAAACGATTTCAAGTTCGTGATGAATATCATTTGAAAAATCAGGGATGTAAAAAGGTTTGTTGTCTTTTAAAAGCGCCGTATCGGGTTTTAAAAAAATTACGGGACTTGTTGGAACAGGATTGTTAAGTTCTTTGGCGTGTTCTGCATAATTGCGGCCAATGGCAATGATTTTCATAATGTATCAGCTATGAATTTTAAGATAAACAGATATGAACATGGTCATATCACCTCAAAAATAACAAAGAAAAATGAGCTTATTATAAAACCGAGATTCTTTTTACTTG
>JASLGV010000034.1 GCA_030149995.1 Pedobacter sp. | reverse complement strand
TACTTGTTGTAATGTTCCTTTGTATCTGATTATTTTTTTTCAGCTTGCGGAGCCTTGAACAGTACCCGCGAAACATTCAGTTCGAAATTGATGGTTTGTGGTGCTATATGATCTGCCACGACCTTTAGCTGGCCGTGGTATTTTGTGCTGGAAAAATATTTCGGAATTTCGAAAACACCATCTACAGTCTTAACCTCATTTTTTCTCAGGTTAAGTACAGATATTGGTCGTTTCGATGGATAAAGGTTTTCCAGATCTTCGCCATAGCCGAAAAACCCTTTGCTGATGGCACCCATTTTCCCATCTGAAACCAGGTCGGAAGAATAAATCCGGATGTTTTTTAAAGATTTGTTTTTTGACAGCAGAGCCAATTTAAAGACATACTTTTCGCCTAAATCGGCATGGCCGATAAAAGATATATTCCCGGCAATTGCCCGGTTATGTTGAGTGCTGTGCTGAAGCGTATCTTTGCGAACCGGCTCTAAAAGAATCAGCAGGGGCGTAGAACGGCTTTTTACCTGCTGCGCCTGTAAAGTGGTGGCGAGGCAAACAAACAGCAGCATACATTTTAAAAAAGTTTTCATTAGCGGTTTTCAATCCAGTCGACCAATAATTTTCTTTCGGCAAAAAGCCATTTTCCTTCCTGTTTTACAAATACATCCTGGTAGCGTATGGTAGCCACCATAAGATGCTGTTTGTTTTGGTCGTCAATTGTTAAGTGGTGTGCAAAACAATAGGTAAGGCCTGTTGCGCGGTCGCCAGATAACTGTACGGTACTTTGTCCGTTAAAATGCATGGTTGCATTGTAGGTATTCAGATTATCGAAAACAGGAAACAAATCATTTCTGTTGTTGATTACCTGGGTAGGCGTAGCCGATTTACTATCCATATACACAATAAACTGCGTATCTTCCGTAAATAAAGCCATTTGCCCCTGAGCATCGCGGGTATCGGCACAGTAAGCATACTGATCTACCAATTGGCGAATGGCGAGACGATCCTGTGTCTCTTGTTGAAATTGTTCCATTGTTGTAGTTATTTAGTCGTAAGTGAAGCAGGCGTTATGCCGAATTTCTCTTTAAAAGACGAATAAAAGTGAGAAAGGTTTTCAAAGCCCAGTTCTAAATATATATCCATCGGTTTTTGCCGTTTTTTCTCAATTAGGTAATAAGCTTCCGAAAGTCTTTTTTCTTTAAGCCATTTGCGTGGAGAGGTTTCAAATATTTTCTGAAAATCCCGTTTAAAAGAAGCCAGGCTTCGGCCGGATAGTTTGGCGAAATTTTCAATAGGCACATTGTATTGATAATTCTCGACCATAAACTTTTCCAGGTCTATTTTGAAAGGCTCCGAAAAATCGAACAGAAATGTTTTAAGCTCAGGTTGTGTTTCCAGGAGTAAAGTGAGAATTTCGTTCACTTTTATAGCCTCCATTTGTTTGCTTACCCGTTTAGACTGTTCAATATAAGGTGCCAGCGATTTAAAATAGCCATCCAGAAACGAATTTGATTTTAACAGCATGTTGGGCAGTCCGTTGTATTTCTTATCGAAAGTATAATGGTGCTCCAAGCCATATTTTTTAAGCTGATCGGTATGCAGGATCACAGATAATGCTTTGTACTCTTTATTTGCCGAAGGGTATTTGAAAGCTTTGGCCAGCTGATAACGGTGCGAAATCATAAGCTGTCCTTCTTTCAGAATCATAGAGCCTTGCTGATGATCGATATGGGTTTCTCCCGATATCTGATACGATACCACATGATCGGATACAAATTGCTCATTCCCAAAAGATTTATCTATAAAGCAGGAATAAACAAAGGCCGATCCAAAGTCGTTAAACTCCATGTTGATGTATGTTTTTTAGTGCGTTGTGATACAGGGTATTGCGGGTGCCGGTATTGCTGTCTACAGCCATCAGGAATGCAGCCAGTAAGGCTAATGTAATTCCGATTGCCCGCCAGTTGGGATTTTGTAGAAACAAAATGATAAATCCCGAAACAATTAGTAAGGCTGGCAATACTTTAAATACGGTAATCAGATCTTTTTGTGATTGATCTGTACGCAGCAATTCCTGTTGTACAAATTCCTGCGGGTTTTGCTGATAAGCCTGTTCAAACTGGGCAATACGTGGCTTGTTGGCCATAAATAACCCGGCGCCAACGGCCAGTAAAAACAAACCGGAAACTGCCAGAGGCCATACAAATGCCCTGGCCATCGTTGTTTTTCCCCAATACCAGAAGCCCAGTGCTGCCAATAAAGTAATGATGCTGAACAGCCAGACAATTTTGGCCGAAAAGACTTCGGCCTTGGCCCAGTCTGTACTTAATTTAAGAATTTCCATATTCAGGGTAATTTTTATTAAAATGCAACGGTTGCAATACTTTCCGTAAATAATCAGATTAACACAACCTTACTAAAGGGATTTCGATTTTTTAAGACAGACCAAACTGTTTTCTGAAACCTGTAATAAAGGTATCATCGTCTTCTTTTGACCGTTTTTCCAATAAAGCAGCCGCATCAGGCGTAGCCGGATAACGCAAACGGTCGGTACCATCTGTAGCCGCCTCATATATCTTTTCGGCAACTGCACGGGCAGGTACACTGTTGCTGCCAATGTCGCCAAGCATCTGCATCAGGGTTTGCATTAAAGGTTGATATTCCTCAATGCTTTCGTCGTTTTTAAAATCAAAAGACCTGCCGGCAAAATCAGTTGCCGTAGCACCCGGTTCAATAATTTTAACTTTTACACCAAAGGCAGCCACTTCAAAACTCAAAGATTCTGATATGCCCTCTACAGCAAATTTTGTTCCGTGATATAAAGAACCAAAAGGGAAGGTAAAACGCCCGCCCATTGAAGAAACATTGATCAAAATACCATCTTTATTTAACCTGAAGTGAGGCAGTACGGCCTTGGTAACATCGAGCAGGCCAATTACATTGGTGTTGAACTGGCGGATGATGTTCTCGCGGTCGAAAACCTCTAAAGGACCATAAGCACCATACCCGGCATTGTTTACCAGTACATCGATTTTACCAAAACGCTCTATGCCGCTCTGAACAGCCTGTTGTATAGAAATGGGATCCAGCACATCC
>JASLGV010000022.1 GCA_030149995.1 Pedobacter sp. | reverse complement strand
GCATTTTTTTATTTAAACAGGCTTAAATGTAACAACATGGTAAACTTTAACTCAGCTTAACATAAATACTTTATTTTTGGTGGTTAAAATATATAATTATGAGGAAGTCTTTTTACATTTTATTGCTTTTGATGATGTCTGGAATCATTTCTTTTGCTCAAAAAAATAGCTGGAATAAAAACCAGGTTATTGCGCATCGCGGTGCCTGGAAAGCAAAACACCTGCCCGAAAATTCAATCGCTTCACTCAAAGAAGCATTTAGGCTGGGTTGTTACGGTTCAGAATTCGATGTATGGACAACAGCCGATGGAATATTGGTGGTAAATCACGATCCGGAATTTTTGGGTTTAACAATTGAAAAGACGACCTATAAGGATTTACTTCAGAAGACCATGTCGAATGGCGAAAAGATTCCTACGCTCGAAAGCTACCTGCTGGAGGGTAAAAAACAAAAAAAGACCAAACTGATTCTCGAGGTTAAGCCTTCTCTGGTAAGCAAGGAACAAGGGTTGCTGGTAACGCAGAAAGCCGTTGAGATGGTAAAAAAGTTCAAAATGACCGATTGGGTAGAATACATCAGTTTTGATTACGATTACTGCAAAAGAATTTTGGAATTGCTGCCGGATGCAAAAGTTGCTTACCTGAATGGCGAAAAAAGCATTGAACAGTTAAAAGCCGATAAATTTACCGGCGCCGATTATCATTACAGCGTTTATCAGAAAGGAAACTGGATAGAAGACGCGCATAAAAACGGGCTAACCATTAATGCTTGGACGGTAAATACAGCACCTGAAATGCAATGGCTGCTGGCACATGGTGCCGATTACATCACAACCAATGAGCCGGAGCTTTTATTTGAAGAACTTAAAAAAACACCTGTTGCCAAAGGCTGGAAATTGAAATGGTCCGACGAATTTAACGGAAACGGTTTACCAGACGAAAGCAAATGGACATACGATGTAGGCGGAAAAGGCTGGGGAAATAACGAATTGCAGTTTTATACCCAGGCCGATACCACCAATGCCATTGTTAAAAAGGGCAATTTAAACATCCGTGCTGTACAGGCAACACACCAAGGGAGCGCTTATACTTCGGCTCGTTTGTTAACTAAAAATAAATTCGATTTTAAATACGGACGTGTTGAAGTGCGGGCCATGTTACCAAAAGGAAGAGGTTTGTGGCCGGCCATCTGGATGTTGCCAACCGACTGGAAATATGGCGGCTGGCCTAAGAGTGGTGAAATTGATATTATGGAGCATGTTGGCTATGAACCAGATACCGTTTATGCCACCGTACATACAGAGAAATTTAACCACCTTCTGCATACGCAGGTATCGACCGGCGTTAAGTTGGATAACCTTTATACCGATTACCATGTATATGCAGTAGAATGGTTCGAAGATCATATGGACTTTTTTATAGACGACAAAAAATGCCTCTCTTTCAAAAAACAAGGTGGGCTTGCCGAGTGGCCGTTTGATCAGAACTATCATGTTATTTTAAACCTGGCCGTAGGGGGTAACTGGGGTGGTAAAATGGGCGTAGACACGGCTGTTTTCCCGGCTACCATGAAAGTAGACTATGTAAGGGTATTTCAGAAATAATAATTTCTTAACAGAAAGATTGACACATAATATAAGCTGCTTTTTTTAAATTGCGTAATCTTAACCACCTAAAATGGATTCGAGAAGAGCATTTTTAAAAAAAGCAGCTTTGTTTACCGGGGCAGCAGGTATTGATCAGACATTTGCCGCTTCGGTTGTTAAGGCAATGGGCATCCATGCCGAACCTGGCAGTACATACCTGGATGCCGAACACATTGTTTTTCTGATGCAGGAAAACCGCTCATTTGATCACATGCTGGGTACCTTAAAAGGTGTACGTGGATTTAACGACCCACATCCACATGTTCAACCCGGCAAGCAGAAAGTATGGCTGCAAAAAGATGGAAAAGGCTTTACCTACGCACCTTTTCATGTCGATATCCGGAAAACAAAAATTACCTGGCAGGGTGGATTGCCACATTCTTGGAAAGATCAGGTAGCCGCCAGAAACAACGGCCATTACGATCAATGGGTTCCCATAAAATCGGCCATGTCTCTGGCTTATTACAAGCGCAACGATATTCCTTTTTATTATAACCTGGCCGATGCCTTTACCGTTTGCGATCAGCACTTCTGTTCGTCGCTTACCGGAACAACGCCAAACAGGCTGTTTTTCTTTACCGGCACCATAAGAGGCGAAAAGAGCAAAAATGCCACGGCTGTTGTAAATAACGATCAGGCAGAATCACAAAACAATGTATTTGTCGATTGGTCTACATTTCCCGAGTTGATGGAAGATCATGGTGTAGACTGGCGCGTATACCAGAATGAGCTGTGGACCTCCAGACTCCCCGAAGGTGAGATAGACGATTGGCTGGGAAATTATGGCGATAATCCGCTTGAATACATCAGCCGGCACCGGGTAAAATTATCTGCTTATTTTAGAAAAAATGGCGATCACACCGTAAATCCGCCATTAAGTGCAGCAGAAGTTCAGCGCCGGTACGATGCGTTGACGCAGCGGGAAAAAAACCTGATCGATAAAGCTTTTACCACCAATATTTCAGAACCGGATTACCTTGAACTGGAGCCGTTTACTTTTAAAAACGACCTTGGAAAAGAAGAAACCATTCAATTGCCAAAAGGCGATATTTTTCACCAGTTCAGAAAAGATGTAGACAGCGGGCAGCTGCCAACGGTTTCGTGGCTGGTGGCACCCCAGCGGTTTTCAGACCATACCAGTTCGCCATTATACGGAACCTGGTACGTTTCAGAAGCACTTGATATTTTAACGAAAAATCCGGAGGTCTGGAAAAAAACGATATTTATTCTTACATACGATGAGAATGATGGTTATTTCGATCACCAGCCACCGTTTGTGGTGCCGGATCCGAAAGATCCGTTCTCGGGAAAGGTGAGTTCGGGAATCGATTTTTCGACCGATTTTGAGCCTAAAAAGGGAAGTCCAATCGGACTTGGGTACCGCGTACCTTTAATTGTGGCTTCGCCCTGGAGTAAAGGAGGCTTTGTAAATTCGCAGGTTTTTGATCATACCTCTTCCCTCATGTTCCTGGAACATTTTCTGTCGCTTAAAACAAATCGCAACATTCGCAGCAACAACATTAGCGATTGGCGCCGCATGGTTTGCGGTGATCTGACCTCTGTATTCAGGCCTTATAACGGAGATGAAATCTCATCGCCCAAACCCCTAAAAAGAACAGAGGTGATTACAAACATCGGCAATGCAAAAAATAAGCCCGCACAGCCAGGTCCGGTTGCTTTAAGTGAGACAGACATTCTAAAAATAAATACATCAGATGCTTTTTCTGCTGATAACAGTGTGCACATGCCAAAGCAGGAGCGGGGCACAAAACCAGCTTGTGCTTTACCATATGCCTTATCGGTAAATGCAGAACCGGATGCCGGCCGGTTGTTGATTAATTTTGCTGCCGGGAAAACAAGTTTTGGGGCTTTTATGGTTGCATCCGGGGCACCATTTACCATGTATACACCTGTTGCGTATAAAGAAAAAAAAGGTAAAAGCTGGGCTTATGCCGTTAGCCCCGGCGATTCTTTAACAGAAAGCCTTGAACCCGCCCATTTTGAGAACGGTATTTACGATCTGGCCATTACCGGTCCTAACGGGTTTTACAGGCATTTTAGAGGTACAGCTTCCGAAAATATTTCCATTACTGTTGAAGCAGAACAAACCGGATTACTGGTTAAAAAATACAGCGGTAAACTGGTCATTAAACTGGTTAACTACAACCAGCAACCGGTTGATTTGTTGCTTTCTGACAAGGGGTACGGTTCGCCGGAAGAGTACATCCATCTTCCTCCAAAACAGACCCAGACCCTTATAAAAGACGTTCAGAAAAATGGAAACTGGTACGACATCAGCATCAGGTATCCTGCAGAAGAACATTTTGAATACCGGTATGCAGGTAAAATAGAAAGTGGCGCCATAACAACCACAGATCCTTACATGGGAAACATTTAAAATATAACCCATATAGGGTGATATTTTAAATGCGGGCTTTTACTTAATTTGTTCAAACATGTGCAGTAAAACCTTTATCAGAAATATCGCCTTTGTTTTGCTGCTGTGTTTTCATTCGGCATTATTTGCCCAGCATTATAATTTTTCAAATTATGGTTTAAAGGATGGGCTTCCCCAATCGCAGGTAAATGTAATTTTCCAGGCGCAAGACCGTACCCTGTGGATGGGAACTTATGGCGGCATCAGCAACTTTGACGGCAAAGTGTTTACCTCTTACGGTAAAGCAGAGGGGCTTTTTTCCAATACGGTTTTAAGCATTGCCGAAGATCAGGAACAACACATCTTTGTAGGAACGGAAGGAGGCATAAACCAGATCTGGAAGGGAAAAGTAAGCAAGTTGCAAAAAAGTGCCGCTGTAACCTGTCTGAAAAGGGATGTTACCGGACAAATTTGGGGCATATGCCAGTCGAGGCTCTTTAAACTTGAAAACAACAAGCAGGTATTTGTTTCCATACACAATAAACCGGTTACTACTTTGAGTACAGACCCGGGCGGCAACCTGTATGCAGCCGTTTTGGGTACCGGTATTTATAAACTGGAAAGATCTTCGTGGGTTTTATACCGTACATTACCGGAAGAATTGCGACAGGTTGCCCTGGTCGATCTCTTATTTGATCGTAAAAATCCTTTTCGGCTGTTTATGCTGGGCAGAAGAAAAGGCATCTATGTATTTGAAAAGGATGGGATTAAGCCATTTTTTAACAGTAAAAACCGGTTGCTTTATTTTTCCATCGCACAGGATGAAAAGGGGCGGATTTGGGTGGGGACAGACCGTGGTGCTTATCTGGCAGATGGGCAGGAAATTATACATTTTACAGCAGAGAACGGATTAAGCAGCAGCCGCATTCATGCTGTTTTTAAAGATGCCGAAGACATTATGTGGCTCTCAAGCTGGACAAATGGTGTTTTTAAATATGAAGGCGACACTTTTACGCGCTATAACCATTTTAAGGGAAAAGCATTAAACTATGCTGTAAGCGGGTTGGCAGAAGATAAAAAGGGAAATTTATGGATTGGCACCTTTGGAAAAGGTTTGCTCAGATTTAACGGAAAGGAGGTTACCCATACCCATGTACCCGCGCTACGGGATAAAGATATTTATTTCATTTGTGCAGATCGAAGCGGCCGTATCTGGTTTTCTGTGCAGGACGGAGGCATCTGGCAATATAACGGAAAAACCTTTATGCAAATATTAAAGGCAAGGCAACAGGTTTACAGTGCCATTATGGAAGATCCTGATCTTGGTTTCTGGGTAGCCGAAGCATCATCTGTATGGTACATTCGTGGAAATAAAAAAATAAAAATAGGCGGGTTTGAGGGCGAGGCAACCTGTTTGTACGCACTGGATAAAGGCCGGGTATTATTGGGAACCACAAGTGGTTTATACCTGATTAGAAATTACCAGATAGATCCAAATTTTAAGATTGGAGCTTTAAAAGATGTATACATTTTGTCGATCATTAAACATGAAAACCGCATTCTGCTGGGCAGTCTGGGCGAAGGATTGATTACCTGGGATGTACAAACGCAGGCCATTAAAAAATACCGCATCGCCGATGGCTTAAATTCTAACGATGTATACAGCCAGGCTCTGGATGATTATAATCACCTGTGGATTGGTACCGGAAGAGGAATTAACAACCTGATATTCGATCCGGTAAGTGAAAAGTATGTTGTTTCGGGTAATACGTCTATGATCTTTGAATGCGACGAGCATGCCATTTTAAATTATAAAGGCAGTATTCTGGTTGGTACGCTGAATGGATTGATCCGGTGTAAAACACACCTGCCGGGAGCTGCCATTAAACGGCCGTCTGTAAACATCCAGCAAATAAATATTTACAATAAAAAATACCGGCAGAAAGACATTTCTATTTTTCCTTTGGCGGGCAAGGGTGGTACATTCGGGCTTTCGCACAATCAGAACCACCTTTCTATTAATTTTAAAGGCGTTTATCTGACCAATCCGCAGGGCTTAACATACCGGTACCGGTTAAAAGGGCTGGATAACAAATTCAGCAAAGCCATTTCTTCTTCCGCAGTAGAATATTCTGAAATAAGCCCCGGGAAATATACGTTTCAGGTATTTGCACTCGCCAATGGTCAAAAATCGGATGTAGCCGAATACAGTTTTACCATGCTAACCCCTTTTTACCATACGCTTTGGTTTAGGACCCTTGGGGCAATCGCAATCCTGGTATTGGTCTGGTTTGTTTTTCACCTTGTGTTTAAATCAAAAGAGCGCAAACGCCGGCAACTTGAAAAGATAAAACTGAAAGAACAACAGAAAATAAGGCAGCAAACAGCCGAAGATTTTCACGATGATATCGGAAATAAACTAACACGGATCCAGGTACTTTCGGAAATCCTGGATAAAAAAATAGGCGCAGAGCAGGCATCTGAGAAAAATCTCATCCACTTAATCAGGGAAAATGCAGGTTTGCTGTACACCGATACCAAAGAAATATTGTGGGCCCTGGATCCGAAAAGTGATAACCTGTTTGCCATTTTAATTCACATAAAGAACTTCGGTATAGATCTTTTTCAGGATACCGGTATTTCTTTTAAGATGGACGGGATTTTAAAAGGGTATGAGAAGCTGCATTTATCGATGGAGTTTAACCGCAATTTAACGCTTATATTTAAAGAAATGCTGAATAACATACTCAAACATGCCAGCGCAGAAAACGTGCTGATTTCGGTGCTTAAAACGCCCGAAAACTCCATTGAAATTCTGGTTGCTGATGATGGTTGCGGTTTTGATCCAAAAGCAATTGCAAAAGGCCGTGGTTTAAAGAATATACAAAACCGCTGTAAACGGATTAAATCGGGGTTTCATCTCGTTTCCAAACCGGGAAAAGGAACAACAGCAACCATTTCGACCCGCATTTCTGTTAGCTAAATAAAAATAAGATGGAAAGCTTTTTACGTATTGTATTGATAGAAGACGACGACATTATCCGGATGGGATATGAATCCCTGTTATCGGCCGCGGCCGATTTTAAGGTGGTAAATACGTATGGTTCTTACGAACAGGCAAAGAAGAACCTGCAGGCAGACCGTCCGGATGTTATTTTACTCGACATCCAGATGCCCGGAACACAGGGATTAAAAGCCTTGCCTTTTATAAAGAAATTATTACCGGAAGCCAGTATTATTATTTTAACCGTATTTGATTCACCCGAAATGGTTTTTGAAGCCCTGACCATGGGCGCAACGGGTTATTTAACAAAAGACTCCAATGCGGCAAAAATTATGGAGGCCATCCGAGAAGTGCACATGGGCGGCGGGGCCATGAGTACCAATGTTGCCCGTATGGTTATACATTCTTTTCAGAAAAACCTGAATTCTCCTTTAACCAAACGCGAAACGGAAATCCTCGAACACATTTCGAATGGTTTAACAAAACCACAAATTGCCGGAATGCTGTTTATTGACACCGAAACGGTGCGTACCCACGTTAAAAATATATACCTGAAACTGGATGTAAATTCAAAGGCAGCTGCCATTAAAAAAGCAAAAGATAAAAAGTTTATTTAGCTGATTTAAAAATAATTAAGCTTTAAAAATCACCCTTTATGGGTGGTACTTTTTTTTTGTTTTCAGTTTAATTTTACGATAGAAGAATTAAACAAGGGGAGAGAAATGTCTGCTAATCTTTTTGATGTACAGGTTGAACAACCAAATGAGGTTTATACCTTTTTTAAAGAGCAAATAAAGATCAATGAAGCCGATGCCTGTTATGATCTGGCACAGGTAAAACTTTTTGCCATACCCGGTAACGAAAGGGATAACTTTTCAGATCAGTTGCTGCAGGCAAAAACGATTATACTCAAAACCACCGATTGCCTGGCCGATTACTGCCGGCTGAAAACAGCAGGGATTCGCTTTAAGGAAGAGCCGTTTTACCAGGATAACGGATTGCATGCTTCCTTCTCAGATCCTTTTGGCAATCATTACCTGCTAATCGAATACCGGAATTACCACGAAGATTAGAAGGCCATGCGCTATGTAAAAGAACTCAGCAACCACAATAAAATTATAAGCGAACAGGTATGCACGGCTTTTAAGCAGGAAGAGAAAACAGGCTGTACATTAAAATTTGTTTTTAATGGCATACAGGACTGTGAAATTAACCGGCGTAAGCTGCGTATTTATCCGGATAGTTTTGCGGTATTCGCACCTGGAAGTGAATGTTGCTCTACAATTGATTCTTTACAGCCTGTATCTGCTTTTTCGGTTTCTTTTTCGGCAAGTTTTATAACTGAGTTTAAGCAGAAGTACGCCGAAAAATACCTGCCGTTTGATGATTCCGGAATCGGACAACCAGCCTTTATAAGCAGTTTATATCCACTTAAAGGCGATATGCGTTTCAACATTCTTCATTTAAAGCGCCAGCTCGATCAGGGACTTAACGACGAAACCCTGATAAACGAGTATATGTTTCATTGCCTGCTAAATTATTATAAAATTTACCAGCAGGAGGTTTT
>JASLGV010000433.1 GCA_030149995.1 Pedobacter sp. | reverse complement strand
GTTTCAAAAGACTTTACCGGACTGTTATTCACAACACCGCTTTTGTACGCTTCTGTATTATCACCTTTCAATTTACCTCTAACTCCATCCAAACGTAACGAGAAATACGGCGTGAATTGCTTTTTAATGTACAATCCGTAACCTAAGTCTGACTTGTTGTTGCTGAAGTCGTTCTGACCACCGAGAGGAGAAAGTGGCGTTAACACACCGGCATTTACACCGATAGACCAAGTTCTGAAGGTCTGACTGGCAGGTTCCTGCGCTTGTGCTGCACCCGCAACAAACAACCCGGCTAACGCTACCGGAAGCGATTTGAATAAATTTAATTTCATGTTTTTTAAATATAACGTTAATAAATGTTTCTAATTTACTACAATAGCCATACCAAAACAACGTACAAGTTAATTTTTTTATCAACTTGTCCACATTAATACCCAATGCTTTTGTCGTCACCCCTCGGATCTGCTCCCCCCTGGTAATCACCCCATTTAGATACCAAAATAGCGTCTACCCGACCAATTGGTGCGCGCTCCTTAATTACATATCCTTTGGCCTTCAATTTATTTGTTGTTATACTATCAAGGGCATTTTTTTCCACATAAACCTCATCCGGAAGCCACTGATGGTGGAATTTTTTCGCCAAAACAGCTGCCTGCATTGGCATATCAAAATCTATTACATTTACAATGGTTTGAAATACGGACGTAATAATTGTAGATCCGCCAGGTGTACCCACAACCATAAAAAGTTTACCATTTTTTTCAATAATGGTTGGTGTCATCGAGCTTAGCATTCTTTTATCGGGTGCAATTGCATTGGCTGCACCGCCCACTAATCCATACATATTGGGTGCACCGGGTTTTACCGAAAAATCGTCCATTTCATTGTTCAGCAGAAAACCAGCCCCTTTAACAGCCACTAAAGCCCCGTAAGAACCATTCAAGGTAGTGGTAACCGATACTGCATTTCCATCATGGTCTACGATAGAAAAATGTGTTGTTTCTTCGTGTTCTTTACCTGCTATTTCTCCGGCCTTTATTGTATTGCTTGGCGTTGCTGCATTCCAGTTAAAATTTGCCATACGCTGCAAATTATATTTCTTATCCAATAAGGCATTTTGTGGAACGGCATAAAAATCAGGATCGCCCAAATGTGTAGCGCGATCTGCATACACCCGGCGTTCGGCCTCTACCATTACCTGTACTGTTGAATCTGCGTTATAGCCCCATTTTTTTAGCGGATAAGGCTCTACAGACTGTAAAAGCTGAACCAGGGCGATTCCACCACTTGAGGTTGGCGGCATGGTTATAATTTTATATCCGCGATAGGTGCCCATAACCGGTTTTCTCCAAACAGCCCGGTAATTTTTAAGATCGGCTTTGGTAATAAGTCCGCCACCTCTTTGCATTTCAGCAACGATGGAGTCGGCCACCGCTCCTTCATAAAAACCAGCTGCTCCTTTTTCCTGTACAAGCTTTAAAGTATTTCCAAGGGTTTTCTGTACCAGTAAATCATTTTCCTGCCAGGGTCCTTCCAGCTTAACCAATGCGGTACCGTCGGGATTCAGATCCATTAGCTTACGGTGTAAGCCATTTAATTCTTCTGCCTGCCGGTGGGTTATTTTAAAACCACGGTTGGCCAGATCGATTGCCGGCTGCAACACTTGCTCCCAGCTAAGTTTTCCATATTTTTTATGTGCTTCTGCCATACCCGCTACAGACCCCGGCACACCGGCGGCCAGCTGGCCATACAAACTTTTATCTACAACCGGTGCTCCTGAATCATCCAGATACATGTCTCTGCTGGCACCAGCAGGTGCCTTTTCCCTAAAATCGAGTGCAGCACTTTCGCCTTTGGCAGAACGAAAAACCATAAAGCCTCCACCGCCTATATTACCTGCATTGGGGTATACAACGGCCAGGGCAAACTGAACCGCCACTGCCGCATCTACGGCATTGCCACCTTTTTTCAGCATATCTACACCAACCTGAGAAGCGATGGGATTTGCAGAAACCACCATACCGTTTTTAAACTCATTGCTGCTATTTTTACCCAGCTGCCCGCTCACACAAGCCGAAAGTAAAACGACACAAGATGCAAAAGAAACAAAAAAGGTTTTATGAATGGGCAGGCTTATAGTCTTCTGCATCTTTATAAATTTTTTCAATGATCTCGGCATTTTTCTCTGTAATGATTTTTCGTTTCAGACTTAATTTTGGCGTCAGTTCTCCTCCATCAATACTCCATTCCTTAGGTAGCAGGGCAAATCTTTTAACTTGTTCCCATTTACCAAATCCGGTGTTGAAAGTATCTATAATTTGCTGGTATTTTGCAATCACCTGTTCGTTTTCGAGAATTGACTCTGGCCCGTCGTATTTAATACCCTTACGCCCTGCCCAGTTTTTAAGGGTTTCAAAATTAGGTACAATCAACGCTGAAGGGAATTTTCTGTTTTCGCCCAGCACCATTATCTGTTCTATAAAAATAGATTCCTTGTATTTATTTTCCAGTATCTGAGGTGCGACATATTTACCCCCCGCTGTTTTAAACATCTCCTTTTTACGGTCTGTGATTTTCAGGAAGCGTCCATTAATCATTTCGCCAATGTCGCCTGTATGGAACCAGCCATCGTCATCTACCGCTTCACCGGTCAGATCCGGCCGGTTGTAATAACCTTTCATTACGTTATGTCCGCGAGTAAGCACTTCTCCATCCGAGGCAATTTTCACTTCTACACCCTGAATTACTTCTCCAACCGTGCCAAACTCAGTACCGCCAAAATGATTAACTGAAATTACCGGAGAGGTTTCGGTAAGCCCATATCCTTCAAAAACGGGCATATTGGCTGCCCAGAATATTCTGGCCAATCTCGGATTTAAAGCCGCACCACCAGATACAATTACAACAATTTCTCCGCCCAGTGCTTCCTGCCATTTTTTAAATACCAATTTACGGGCTATGGATAATTTGAATTTGTACCAGAAACCGGCATCGATGGTAAATTTCTCTGCAAGGGCCACCGACCAGAAAAAAAGTCCCCTTTTTATTCCGGTTAAGGCTTTACCCTTTTCCATAATTTTATCGTATACTTTTTCCAGCAACCTCGGAACTGTTGAAAACGCATTTGGTTTAACCTGCTGAATATCGGCAACAATGGTATCCATACTTTCGGCATAATAAACAGATGTTCTGTTAAATAAATACAGATAGATAATCATCCGTTCAAAAATATGCGACAGTGGCAAAAAACTCAGTGCTTTTTTAAGTCCATGTGGAATAACCACAGCAGAGTTTACAAAATTGGCAACCAGATTTCCGTGCGTAAGCATTACACCTTTGGGTGTACCGGTTGTACCGGAGGTATAAATAAGGGTTAGTACATCTTCTGATGACACCTGGTTCCGGTAATCGTCCAGGTTAATCTCCGGATGGTCTTTTCCTGCCTGGGTTAGAACTTTCCAGTTTTCCACCCCGTTTATCTCATCAAAGCTGTAGATCTTAATATCCGGATTAACGGCATCTGCCGATGCTTTAATTTTATTATACAATCCCTCATCCGCCACAAAAATGATTGAAACCTCTGCATCTTTTAAAATGAACTGTATATCGTGTTCGGCCAATGTTGGATAAAGCGGAATGTGATAGGCCCCAATCTGGTTGCCCGCAAAATCTGCAATATTCCATTCGGGGCGATTATGAGACATAACGCCTATACGTGTTCCTTTCTCAACGCCCTTGCTGATAAGTCCTCGGCTCAAATCATCTACCACCTCGCAAAAGTCCTCTGTACTATAATGTACCCAGTTCCCTGCTATTTTACCGTTGATAAATTCTTTTTGAGGATGTTCAAGGCTAAATTTTAAAAGATCAAAAACCCGTTTAATTTCTGCAGCCATATGATTTATATTATTTGGTTAAATTAAAAAAAACAAAGCAAAAAAACTGATTTGAACGCCTGCTTTTCAAATCTAAAAATAAAAAATATTATTTGAACCAAAATCTAATTTGGTATAAAAAAAGCCATTATTTTTTTCTGCAGGTATTTTTAATTCATAGCAAAAAGCCTGCCGGCCCAAAAATTTACACTCATAATACAACCACGGCATAAAAATTGTTAACAGAACGTAATTTATTTTATTACCATAACAAATATTTAATTCAGTTTATGAAAAAGCGATTACTTACGTTTTTAGGATGCGTTGCTTTATTTTCTCTAAGCATGCTATCTGCAAAAGCACAGTCTTACCAGACTTCGGCAGGCCTTGGCATTGATTTTGGCAGCGGCTCTACCTTTGCAGGTCCTACCATCAAACATTTTTTTGAAAAAGACAAAGCCATTGAAGGAGATATTTTATTTGGCAGCAACGCAACTTTAATCCAGGCATTTTTTCAATACCACGGACAGGTAAAAGAAGCAGCTGGTTTACAATGGTATCTTGGTGGCGGACCGGGTGTAGAATTATACAAACATGGTTCTACCTTTTTATTACGTCCAATGGCGGGATTAGATTATACTTTTTCTGATTTACCTGTAGCCCTTAACTTTGACTGGAGACCCGCACTGGCTCTTTATGATGGCGGGAGCGATTTCAGAGCGGGCCGTTTCGGCTTAGGATTTAAATACATTTTCTAAGATTAGAGCATGCCTTTTAAACAAATAAAGCTGCCAAAAGGCAGCTTTATTTGTTTAGTTATTTTTTTAAAACTGAACACCCAATACAGTGTAATTTTCTAAAAAGCTTATTTTCTGACTGGCTCTATCCAGCTCATTACGCCCGGTTGTGTGTACATGTGTTAAATTGGTCCAACCCACTTTGGTACTGTTCTGAATAAAAAACCCTTTGGTTATATAAAATTTCAAACCTGCTTTGGCCGAAAATCCATAACCGGCAAAATTCCAGTAGTTATTCTGACCTACTCCAAATAAATGCACATCACTTCTTGGAATAACGGTACCAATACCCAAACCCGTTTCCAGTGTTAAGCTGGTGGTTTGATTACGTGGCGACCACAGATCATCATATCGCTGTATTTCTGCACTCACATAGTTAAAACCATCGGTATGTTCATAACTTAACATCTCTTCCGGAACGGTAATGCTTTCTCCATTATAAACACCTGCAAACTTTCCGGTCGGAATAGCAGGATTGGAAATGGTTGGATTAATGTATCCCTGGATTTTAACTGTTTGCGGAATATCCATTACATACTTCATGTGATCCCAGCCCAAAGAAATACTATAGTTATCCTTTATATAATAACCGAAATGAATGTTAACCTGTGGTGTGGTAATTTGCCCCGGGTTTAAATAATCCCACGATAATTTTGACGGACGATCGTGCGCCTTTACATCTTTAAGGGTAAAATCATATCCCGGTCCTTTAAAGTTTATATCGCTTTTATTATACCAAGAAAAATTATAACCATAATAAAAGAACCAATCGCCTTTACGCGAAAAATTTCTTTTAACCTCGGGATTAAAAATGCTCTTTGAGCTGTTAAAATTGTTTGATCCGGATGTTTTTACTTCTTGCGCCTGTAGATGTATGCCAATGAAGAGTATTAAAAAAATTATGTAAAGTTTTTTCATCGCCGCAAATTGATGAAAAAGCTTTCTCATTTACAAACGACTAACCGTTTTTGCGTTTTAAAATAAAAAATATGACTTTATTCTATCAAAAGCGTGTATACAATGCCAGCTGCACAATGTTGTTGATTGTATTGTGGTTACGTCCGTGTTGTGCCTGATTCAT
>JASLGV010000411.1 GCA_030149995.1 Pedobacter sp. | reverse complement strand
AGGTGGCCCACATTTACGCTTTTATGCCATGGGTATTGGAAGGTGGTAATGGCCTGTATTTTATAAGGTGTTATAATCTCGTGCGAAACATCCCAGATGCCGCTTCTTTTAATAATAAAATCGTTGTTTACCCAAATGCGGTGTCTTTTATAGCTGATGTAGATCATGGCAATGCCAACAGTAAAGTAAAGACCGGCGAGGGGCAAAAATGGCTTAACCTGCGGGATGTTAAAACCCACAATTAAGAAAATAATGGTTGGTACAACCAGGTTAAAGAAGATGGGCAGGTTTAAAAATCTCCAGTCGGGTATAAATTGCGGTCCCTTTGCCGGCAGCTGACCGAGGATCATGTTTATCAGCTCGTCTTTTTCGGCAGTGTTACAGCCCGGAATTTCTAAGGTGCTGCCATGTAATTCTTTGTGTTCTTTCTCATGCCCGTTTTTGGCCTGTTTTAGCCGCAGGTTAAGCATGTTCATTTTCTTTTGAAAATAATTCTGGCTGTATTCGGTAATCTGCACTTTATCGGGGTTAACCAACGTGTTTTTTTTGGCCAGTAAACCTGAGGAAATAAGTAAAGAATACCGGTGCCTGCTCATGTTAAGCCCGAAATATTTTACAAAGGTTCTGATTAAATTAATAAACAGCAATACCATTAAAAAAATAACAAACAGTACGCTGAAAGAAAAAAAGGTGGTGAGGTTGCTGAAGGCCATTTTTACCTGATCTCCCTGCTCTTTATAAATATTTAAAAACTGGCTTACGTTGTGGTAAATGAAATACGCAAATGTTAAGAGCAGGGTTACACTCTGACCATAATTAGAGGTAAGACCGACTTTTAAAAGTGTTAGGTTGCTGATCCTTAAAAACGGAATGTTTTCGGGTTCCTGAACAGTTTCCGGTGTTGGGGTTGTTGATGTATGGGCAACCTGGTTGTTGAGTAAGTGTGCCTTTAAGTTATAAGCGGTTAATTCATTAATGGCTACCAGGTTTACTTCTTCGCCTTTTGCGCCGGCTGTATCGATTTTGAGGCCATAAACACCGATTATTTTCTGCAAGATGGATTGATTGATGTTAACCTGCTGGATTTTATCGAGCTGGATGGTAACGAGGTCGCGGTTAAAAACGCCTTTGCTAATGATAAATTCCTGCTTTTCCTTGTTCAGAAAAAAAGTAAATTTTAAATACCAGAGGTAGGCAAAGCATAAACTGGCTGCTACAATGAGTACCAGGCCGGCCAGCGCATACAGGCTATTGGCCGGTTTAAGCTTTAACAACACAATAATAACCGGAATAATCAAAGCCCGTACCCATTGTACCAGGGTACTTGCAGCCATGATGATGATGCCGTAAGCAGATTGACGCTGTGGTTGACTGAAATCTGAGTCCATCAATTATTGTTCGGGGTTGTTTTCGGTTAAATCCAGTTTTCTTAAAAGCATTTCTTTGATGTTTCTGGCATCGTTTACAGGAATCCCGGTAATGTGCAGGTGCCCGGTTTGTCCGCCTGCGGTAAAAATCTGTAAGGCTGCCAGTTTATACATTCTGGAAAAAAGGCCTTCGTTAAGTTCTATGTGTTGTATTCTGTTTAAGGGGATAATGGTGGTGGTTTGTGCAATGAGGCCACTTTTGTAAATTATATCGTGTGTTCTTAAGGCATAACCTCTTTTTTTGAAACCGGCGTAGTACAATAAAAATAACAACAGGCCCAATACCACATAGGCAACCCAAAGAAGTGTTTTCCAGGCCCGGATCTGTGGAATAAGCTGGTTGGATATTGTTAAACCCATGGCTATGATGAGCAGGAAAATAATTAGGTTGATGCAGGTAATTTTCCAGTAATTGGGATGTGGTTTATTAAGTTCAACATCTTCATAACGTGGTATTAAACGGATATCTATGGGATTATTTTCAAATGAAGACATGATTTTAACTGCTTTTTGGATAAAGATATAAAACAATTAACGTATAGATGCGTGCTGCGTTGTTTTGTTACCTGGCTACGATAAATTTCTTGGTGGCCGAGTACTGGCCAGAGTCGGAGGTGATTTTAAAGAAATATATACCGGGTATAAAATTGCTTGTATCTATCTCTAAGGTATGTTTGCCGGTATTGAGGAAATCGTTGATCACCGTTCTGAGCATGTGGCCCATTAAATCGTAAACCTGTACCTTAATCCGTTCTGTTTCGGGCAGTACAATATCTAAATAGGTAATGCTGTTGGCGGGATTCGGGTAGTTCTGGCTAACCACAAACTTTAAGAAGTTATCGAAAATAGCCTTGTTAATGGTATCGAAAATCACATAGCTGATGAGTCTGTAACCTTTTGCATTGGGGTGCAGATCATCCTGGTAAAGCGAAAAATCGCGGCGCATGGCCATGTTTATATCGGCCAGGTAGAGGTGATATTCTGTAACCAGCTTCCTGTAAATGGTATTCAGGGTACGGATGTTAACGTTTACGGCTACAAGATTTTTATTGTTGCGGTCGTCGGCATTTTGAAGGGTGCACAGGATGGGAATGAGTTTCTGTTTGAGGCAGGCCTGGATAATGGCGCGCATATTGGCTTCGGTTTCGGCAACGGTTAAACGTTTGGCGGTAATGGCAATGGCATCGTTAATGCCCATGTTAATTACAATAAAACCAGTTCTGCCGCTAATGGCTTTATCAATTCTTAGTAAACCCTGTGCGGTTGTTTGCCCGCCAATACCCTCGTTGGTAATGTCTATTGCTTTTACATTGTAGCAATTGGCAAAATTGCCTTTAAGCATTTCCTGAAAGCTAAGTCCTCTAACACCCTCTATGGTACTGGCTCCGAAAGTTACAATGTTGATGCTGTCTTTAGCATAATATTTGGCCGCCTCCGGGCAGCTTACAATGGGCGAGTTGGTTGTTTGGGCAAAAACAGCGGAGCAAAATGAAAACAGCAGTAGCAATAAAACAGATACCAGCTTGTTTAATTTCATTTTAATTGGGTGTTTCGGAGGATTTGTCGGGTTTAAAAAACGGTGCAATTTAGTAAAAAATAGTAAATACGTGGTTTGTTCATATAAAAAATATTATCGCTGGTTTTTGCGTTATAATGACTTTTAAAACAAGGTTTTAATTTAAATAAAAAGCCCTGTTTTGCAGGTGTTTTTAGGGATTGAAATGCACTTTTATAAAGCGGCTGGCTTTGTAAGCTTTTGCCTAAAATGTATAGGTTTTAGGGCTTAAATCCTATATTTGTTCAAATTCATTTTGTTATGCAAGAAATTAAAAATTATGTAGAAGCCAATAAACAGCGTTTTCTGGACGAATTGTTTGATCTTCTGCGTTTTCCATCGGTAAGTGCCGATCCAAAGTATAAAGCAGATGTGCTGAAAACAGCCGATTTTGTTGCACAGAAATTAAAAGATGCCGGTGCAGACCGGGTTGAAGTTTGTGCTACAGCCGGTTATCCGATTGTTTATGGGGAAAAAATAATTGACGCTTCTTTACCTACGGTTTTAATTTATGGTCATTATGATGTACAGCCGGCAGATCCCCTGGAACTGTGGCATACACCACCTTTTGAACCAACGCTGCGCGATGGAAAAATATATGCCAGGGGTGCCTGCGATGATAAAGGACAGTTTTACATGCACGTAAAGGCATTTGAACTGATGATGCAAACCGGTACGCTTGCCTGCAATGTTAAGTTTATGATTGAGGGGGAGGAAGAAGTGGGATCTGCAAACTTAGGTACATTTGTTAAAGAAAATGCCGACCGTTTAAAGGCAGATGTGGTGCTGATTTCTGATACTTCGATGATTAGCATGGAAAATCCATCGATTGAAACGGGCTTACGTGGCCTGGCATATATGGAAGTTGAAGTGGTGGGTCCAAACCGCGATTTGCACTCGGGTGTTTATGGTGGTGCAGTAGCCAACCCGGCAACGATTTTGTGTAAGCTGATTGCTTCTTTGCATGATGAAAATAACCACATTACCATTCCGGCATTTTATGATCGGGTTGTAGCGTTAAGCGACGAGGAGAAAAAAGCTTTAAACTCGGCTCCTTATGATGAGAAGGCCTATAAGGCAGACCTGGAAATAGACGAGGTTTGGGGAGAAAAAGGTTACAGCACGCTGGAGCGTACTGGTACCCGTCCAACATTGGAAGTAAACGGTATCTGGAGCGGCTATATTGGCGAAGGTGCCAAAACGGTATTGCCAAGCAAGGCCAATGCAAAGATTTCGATGCGTTTGGTACCGAACCAGAATTCGGACGAAATTGCTGAAATATTTGCCAAACACTTTGAAAGCATTGCGCCTAAATATGTAAAAGTAAAGGTTACTGCACACCATGGTGGTGAGCCGGTGGTTACACCTACCGATAGCATTGCGTATAAAGCAGCAGAAAAAGCCATTGAAGATAGTTTTGGTAAAACAGCCATTCCAACAAGGGGTGGAGGTTCTATTCCAATTGTGGCTTTGTTTGAAGAAGTGCTGGGGATTAAAACCGTATTACTGGGCTTTGGCTTAGACAGTGATGCATTGCACTCGCCAAATGAGAAATACGACGTATTTAACTATTATAAAGGGATTGAAACCCTTCCGTTGTTTCATAAATATTTTGCCGAACTGAGCAAATAGTAATGAACTACGTTTATGTAAAATCCCTGCTTAAATCTTATTAAGCAGGGATTTTTTTTAGGTCTTGTTTACAAGCATGTGTACATTTTTTCTGGCCAGCAGTCTGTATCCGTAAGCACATAAAAACAAGAGTGCAGCCACGCTGCCCCAAAGCCAGTTGTACCCTAATTTTTCGACTACAAAAAAGCCTGCGGAAGGGCCTGCCACCTGGGCAAACGACCAGCTCAGTGTATAACCTGCTGCATACAAGCCCCGGTTGGCCTCGTTGCTGCGGCTGATGACAAAGGTATTGATAAAAGGCAGGGCAAACATTTCGCCCAGGGTAAACAGCAGAATGGATAAAACGGCTATCGGTACATGGAAAATAACAGGCATACTCAAAAGTGCATACGCGCCGGCAATAAGCAGTACTCCAATAATGATAAAGTAAACAGGCGGACGCTTTTTTTCGATCCGGTTAATCATAATCATTTCAAAAAGCGCAATAATAATCCCATTTAAGCCCAATATAATGCCAATCAAAAATTCGTTTATATGCCATTCTTCTTTGTAAAAAAGCGGTACAACCCTGAACATAATAAAAAAACAGGTGGTGAGCAGGGTGCTAAGCAAAATAAACTTAACAAAGAGTGCATCTTGCCAGGGTTTTATAACGGCCTGCAGTTGTTTGTTTTCGGGTAACTTTTTTACGAAAACTTTTGCCGAGGGCAGGAGCATTAAAATAAGGGTGCCTGCCAGTATGCTTACACAACCATCTACAATAAAGAGGAGGTGATAGTTGAAAGAGGCAATTATACCGCCCAGACTTACGCCCACTGCCCAGCCAATATTGGTTGCGAGCCTGTTTAAGGAGTAGGAACGGGTGGTGGTACCTGGCCTGGCATAACTGGCTATTGCGGTAAAGTTGGCGGGTCTGAAAGCTTCGGAAAAAAAGCTGATAACCACGGCCAGTACGCAGAGGGTAGGAAAGTGTGTTAAAGAAGCATAGAGTAAGAAAAGGAGTCCGCCGGTAATGGCTGCAATAATTTGTACGGGTCTGAAACCAATTAAATCGGTTAGTTTACCGCCGGCGGCAGCTCCTGCAATGGAGCCAATACCAAAAAGGGTAATGATAAGACCGGCATCGCCTGGTGTGCGGTGCAGGCTCTGGGTTACATATAAACTCATAAAGGGAACGGCCATGTAGCCGCAACGGTTAATGAGCATTACAAAACTGAGTAACCAGGTTTCTTTGCTTAAGCCGCTAAAGGATGTTTTGTAGGTGTGTAGAATGAGCCTGAACATGAAGAATATTATGGACACAAAAATATAAAAACAAGGTGTAAAAAGGGCTTAAACTTTGAGTTAACTTTTACTGTTTTTACACAGGTTTTTTGTGGATGTGGAGAGATGATGTTGTTTTATTCGGCTTAGATTTATTTAATTTGCAGGAACGTTATGCCACCAAAACCCAAGCCCAGAACCGTTGTAAAAAAAACGCGCACGCCGAAGAAAAAAAAGCAAGCCTTTCCACTGTACTGGAAGGTTGCCCTTGCGGGCTTGTTGCTGGTTCTGCTCTCGCCGTTTTATTATGGATATGTGGTTAAAGGCTTTGTAGCCACCTGGAGGTGGGTACTGGACTGGGGGCAGGATCCCAACTACAGAACTTATAAAAGCTTTAACATCCGGATTCCGAAAAAATATACCATCCATGGGATTGATGTTTCTTATTACCAGGGAAAAATTGACTGGCAGCAGGTAAAACAAATGGAAGAGGATGGGGTACGGGTTCGTTTTGCATTTATTAAAGCAACCGAGGGCCTGATGCTGGTTGATCCATATTTTCAGCGCAACTGGCGCGAAGCCCCTAAGGCAGGGATTATATGTGGGGCCTATCACTTTTTCAGGCCTCAAAAACCGGGTAAGGCGCAGGCAAAATTTTTTCTGCAGGTGGTGCATATTGAAAAGGGCGATTTACCACCAGTGGTGGATATCGAATCGCTGGATGGGGTGCCTGCTTCAAAAATGCGTGCCGAATTGCTCGACTTTCTTAATTATGTAGAAATGAAAACCAAGGTAAAGCCCATTATTTACACGGGCTTAAAGTTCTATGAAG
>JASLGV010000376.1 GCA_030149995.1 Pedobacter sp. | reverse complement strand
TTTATTTGTCGAAGATTATAATTTCTGTTGTGTAAATTCAACACCTCAAACCAATCAAAATAACGATGAAGAAATACTTATTCTTATTTCTTGCAGCAGTTTTTTGCAGCATTTTTCCGGGAAAGGCACAAGAACAAGCCTATTTTACGGCATATCCGGCGCTCTCGCCAGATGGGAACTGGGTTGTGTTTAGCTATGAAGGCGATTTATGGAAAGTACCCGCAGCAGGTGGAGAGGCATATCGTTTAACTGCTATGCAGGGCGATGAAATCAATCCACGTATTTCTCCTGATGGGAAATGGCTGGCCTTTTCCTCCAACCAGTTCGGTAATTATGATGTATATGTAATGCCTTTTAACGGCGGAACAATTAAACAGCTTACTTATAATGATGCCGCCGATGAAGTAGACGGATGGAGCTGGGACTCTAAAACCATTTATTTCACTTCCGGAAGGTATAACATGTACGCCAGCTACAAAGTAACGTTAAGCGGCGGAACAGCCAAACGCTTGTTTCCTCATTATTTTAATACCACGCACAACATTGCCGAAGCACCAAATGGCGATCTTTATTTTAATGATACCTGGGAGAGTAAGAACTTTGCCAGCCGCAAACGTTATAAAGGCGCCTTTAATCCGGATATTCAGTCGTACAATCCCAAAACCAAAGCTTACAAAAGATATACAACCTATAATGGTAAAGATTTCTGGGCAAGCATTGATAAAAAAGGCAATGTGTTTTTTGTTTCAGATGAAGCCAATGATGAGTATAACCTGTATACATTCGTAAATGGGAAGAAAACGGCGCTAACCAATTTTAATACTTCTATTAAAAGACCATTTGTATCGGCAGATGGCAGCAAAGTTGTATTTGAAAAAGATTATCAGTTATATCTTTATGATGTTGCCGGCAAGAAAACGTCGAAACTGCCGGTTAACATTTCACGGAACCAGGTTTTACAAAAGGAACAATCGTTTGAGGTAAAAGGTAATATCGCTGCTTTTGATGTTTCTCCCGATGGTAAAAAGCTGGCTTTTATTTCGCGGGGCGAAATTTTTGTGGGCGATACAGGCGGTAAATTTATCCGTAAAATAGAAAGAAACGGCGAAAGGGCGCTGGAAGTTAAGTGGCTGCCTGATAACCGGACTTTGCTTTTTAATCAAACCGATAAGGGCTGGCAAAACTGGTTTACGATTGGTGCAGATGGCAAGGGAGGTTTAAAACAGCTGACTAAGGATGCGCGGAACAACCGCAACCTGGTGTTTAACAAAGCAAAAACACAGGCAGTATATTTAAGCGGCAGGGATGAGGTACGTTTACTGGATCTTAAATCTTTAGAAAGCAAGCTGCTGGCTAAGGCAGAGATCTGGGGATTTCAAAATTCAGATCCTTCGTTTTCTCCCAATGGCGAATATGTGCTCTTTACAGCTTATGTAAACTTTGAGCAGGACATTTTTATTCACAACATTAAGGAGAATAAAACCATTAATTTAACCAACACGGGCGTATCAGAAACAGCCCCTTCCTGGTCGCCGGACGGCAAGTATATTTTCTTTACCAGCAACCGCACCAAACCTTCTTATCCAACCGGTGCGCCTGGCGCTCATATATACCGTATGGCTTTGGATAATTTTGATACCCCTTACCGGGCAGATAAATTTGATGAACTCTTTAGCGATAAAAAAGAAGAAAAACTGGTTGTCAAAAGCCCGGCCGATACAGTAAAACGGAGCAAAACAACCGATCAAAAAGAGCCAGAGAAGAAAGTTGCACCTGTAAAAGCTGCTTCAACCTTAACCATTAATACTCAGAATTTACTGGATCGCGTAGAGCTGATCAGTACTTCATTTGGTTCGCAATTCGGAATAGATGTATTGGCTAAAGGAGATAAAACCTATGTTTTTTATAGTTCTAACCACGAAGGTGGGGGTTATTCCGTGTACCGGACCACGATAGAACCTTTTGAAAATAACAAAACAGAAAAGCTGGCAGATGGAGGAGATCTGTCGTTTGCAGAAGGCAACGGTCAGTATTATGCATTGACAAGAAACGGTATCCATAAATACAACCTGGAAAGCAATAAGCTGGATCCGATAAACATCGAGTATAAATTTAACCGGAACCTGGATGCAGAGTTTAACCAGATGTTTTACGAAACCTGGGCTGGTGTGGAAGAAAATTACTACGACGATCAGTTTCATGGCGTTAACTGGGAAAAGATTAAATCGACCTATGCAACTTATCTTCCTTTTCTAAATAACCGCTCAGATTTACGGTTGTTGTTAAATGATATGCTGGGCGAATTAAACTCCTCTCACATGGGCTTTAACAGTTCGGGAAGCGAAGAACGTAAAACTTTAAATTACAGCACGGCAGAAACCGGACTGATTTTTTCCGATGAAAATCCTTTACAGGTAGCGCGTATTGTAGACAAAAGCAATGCAAATCTTAAAGATGTAAATATTAAACCAGGAGATGTACTGGTTTCTGTAGATGGCGTGCAGGTAGATGCCAGCGTAGACCGCGATTTCTATTTCACCAAGCCATCTATTAACAAGGAAATGATTTTAACCTTTAAGCGCAACGGGCAAGTTGTTACGGCCAAAGTACATCCGCAAACAGGGAGCGAGCTGAGAACAAATCTGTACGATGAATGGATTACGCAAAATAAACAGCGTGTAAATGAGTTGAGCAAAAACCGGATCGCTTATTCTTATATGAAAAATATGGGAAGCGGCGAGCTGGAAAGGTTCCTGCTGGATATGGTTGAACAAGAAAACAATAAGGATGCAATTATATTAGACCTGCGCTATAACACGGGAGGTAATGTCCATGATGAGGTGTTGCGTTTTCTTTCTCAGAGACCTTACCTGAACTGGCAATACAGAGGCGGTAAGCTGGCACCACAAAGTAATTTTGCCCCGGCTGCCAAACCCATTGTCCTGCTAATCAATGAGCAATCTCTCAGCGATGCAGAAATGACCGCTGCCGGGTTTAAAGCATTAAAGCTGGGTAAAATTATTGGTATGGAAAGTTACCGCTGGATCATCTTTACTTCTGCCAAAGGGTTGGTAGATGGTTCTTCTTACCGTTTACCGGCCTGGGGTTGTTTTACACTGGATGGACAGGATCTTGAAAAAACAGGTGTGGCACCCGATATTACCGTCCCAAATACTTTCCTGGATCGCCTGGATAATAAAGATCCTCAGATAGAACGAGCTGTGAAAGAAATTTTAAACAGCCTGAAATAAAATTTTTTATTTGTAACTGCAAGAGCCAAAATGTTTTTTAAAATATTTTGGCTCTTGTTGTATATAAGGTATAAATAATACAACGAATTTTACGTTTATTTGGTCGATGGATAATTCATATGACAAACTTACTTACTGACCGAGCTTTTTGGGTAAATTACTGGGAAAATAAAAAAGGACTTGCTGTACCTTTACCAGCAAACTATTTATTTCATCGCCAGCTGGCAAAAATTATCCAGACTAAACCCATTCAAACAGCCATTGAACTTGGCGGCTTTCCGGGTTATTACGCTGTTTTTCTTAAAAAATATTTTAAACTGGATGTTTCTTTGCTCGATTATTTCGTGCATCCCCCGGTGGTAAATGCTTTGCTGGAAAAAAATGGACTTACAGAAAATGATGTTCATATTATTGAAACCGATCTGTTTAAATATGTGCCCGAAAAAAAATACGACCTTGTTTTAAGCTGCGGTCTTATTGAACATTTTAACGATACAGCAGATATTATTAAACGGCATATTTCTTTTTTAAGACCCGGCGGCAGCTTGTTTATAACCTTACCTAATTTCAGATCCGTTAACGGCTGGTTTCAAAAAAAATTCGACCGGGAGAATTACGATAAGCATAACATTGATAGCATGGATCCGGCTTTGCTAAAAGCCATTTGCGAAAAGGCTGGCTTAAAAAATGTAAGTGCTGTGTATTTTGGGGGATTTAGTGTGTGGCTCGAAAATGAAGATCAGAAAGCCTGGCCGGTACGGTTGCTTAAAAAAGTGGTTTGGCTGACTGGAAAAGTTTTAACCAAGCTGATCCACTTTGAAAGCAGGAGTCTTTCTCCCTATATTATGCTTATTGCCGAAAATATCTGATGTTTAGCTAAAAGAATGTTGAAGGTTTGTTGCTTACAGGATTAAAGCTGCCATGCAGATCAGGCTTTCAGCTTTTCGTTTATAAACCTTTTTAAGCGTGCCCATAAATTACCTTTTCGGTTGGCCAGAAAATGTTTGATGGCTGTATAAGCCACCGGATTCTCTTGTATTACCTCGGGAAACTGCGTGATGGGTTTGGGGTTAATAACAACATTATAAATATCGTTGATACCCGAGTGTACCCCCGAACCATCGTGGCCAATGTTGTTAACCAGTGATTCTGCGGGATTTAAGGTTAAGCCACCTTTTAAAAAAATAGAGGCATACCATCTGATGGCCCAACTATTGTTTTTGCCACGTTTAAAATCCTGTATCTGCTTCCAGAAGTTCATGGTATGGTCGATAGAGAAGGCCGCTTTTTTAGGAGCATCGAACTGCCGGATCAGCGTATCGATGTTTGGTTCAAAATGGTTCCAGGCCCTGGCCCAGGTGGCCCATCCCCAGCTGCTGGCAGCCCTGTAAAAAAAAGACTCCGGTAAGTTATCCGCTTTTAAAGGATACATATAGGCGCCAATGTGCATCACCTTTTCTTCTTCGCGGTAATGGTTTAAGGCATCGTTAAAATATGCCAGTGTATGCGGAGAAGTAATCAGGTCGTCTTCAAAAACAATTACCTGTCCGTAATCTCTAATCAGCTGACTAACGCCGGCTATTACAGAATTGGCCAGGCCGGCATTTTCTGTGCGTATTATAATTTTAACCGATTTAAAACCTTCTGTCTGGTTAATAATTTCTCTTACCTTTTCTACATTTTCTGTTTCAGCCGGTGTTTTTGCCCCGTCTGAAAAAATGTAGAGCCTGCTCTCTGCAGCGAGTGTATTCTGCTGAAGAAACTTTAATGTACGTGCAGTATGCTGCGGACGGTTGTAGACAAACAGGGCAATAGGCGCGAGATTTTGCATAGGCAGGGGATTATAAACAGGAATTAATTAAATACCAAGACAGTTGTTGTTGCGGTAAAAAACGGTGGTGGCTTTTTCGTAAAAGAGTCCCGGAGAAATGCCACTGAAGCTTAATTCTTTAAAGCCCCTTTCCAGGAGAAACTTTTTAGCTGGATCGTATTCAGTGCGCTCGCTGTCGTCTAAGACCAGCACGCCATTTTCTGTAAGTGCTTCCAGGCTGTGCTTGCAGCAATTAACGCGGTCGCGGCCATCTACAATAATTATTTCGAAATGCCTGTTTAGCAAGGTTGCCTGCCGGGCATACGTACCATCTGTTTCCAGTTCGCAAAAAATAATCTCTGCGTTGGCCGGATTTGTTTTTTGTACTTTTTCAAACCAGCTTTTATCATGTTCTACAGAAGTAACGGAAGCGGCTCTTTGTGCATAAAAAAGCGTGGAACTCCCGGAGCCATATTCGAATATGTGCTGTGTTTTATTAATCCTGTTTTTTATAAAATCGATAAAGGAATAAGTTACCCAGGGCAGGGGATTTCCGTTTCCATCAACAGCTTGTTTGCGATCGAAGGCGGTAAACCAGCCAATGCTGTTCAGGTAACCTTTGTGCCCGTAAGATAGTAATGCCTTGAGCCTGCCAGGCTTTGCAAGGAGTGTTGTTAATGCTTTTAGAGTGCTCAACGTTTTAAAATTTTTTGAAATGCAGTGATCAAAAATAATGATTTTAGCATCATAATTCCCTGTTGTCTTGTTTTGGGAATTAACAATACATAAAAAGTAGAAACAAAACAGGCAATTAAGGTGGCAATAGAAGCCCCAACGCCTGCATATTTAGGGATAAGCCACAGGTTTAACAGGATGTTTACAACGGCGCCGGCTGCGGTGCGGTAGAAAGATATTTTTGTATACCCCTCGGCCAGCAGGTATTGTGAACTGGCAACGCCTAAAAAAACAAATAATCCGGACCAGATGTGGATGGGCAGAATGGCTTCTGCGCCTCCAAACCTGTTTTTATATAAAAGATGAATAATCTGGCTGGCAAAAAAGCTAATAAAAATAGCAACCGGTAAGCTGATGTATACAAGCAGGTCGTACAAATTGCCCAGGCGTTTTACATAGCGGTTTATATCGGTCTTCCGAGCATTGATAATGGCCGGGAAAACGGAGGTTATAATCGCCGTTGGAATAAAAAACCAGGCTTCGCTCAGGTTGGCGGCAGCACTGTATATACCCACAGCTTCGCTGCTTACCTTTTTAAGCATAATCAAATCGATTTTCATATAAACGGTTACCATGATGGCCGATAATATGAGTGGAAATGATTTCTGAAGCAGTTGTTTAGCCCGTTGCTTGCTAAAGGTCCAGCGCAGTATGCTGATGCCCTTACGCTGGTAAATAATTACCAGGCCTACAGCGAGAATCATGGCATCGAAAACCAATGCCATTACTATGAAAATTAAGGGGAGCTTTAAGGAAACGATGACAATTTTTACAATCGCAGAGGTAATTAAGCAGATATTCTGCACGTGAACGACATACTTTGACTGTACCTGCGACTGAAAATAAGCATCAATTACGTTAAAGGATTTAAACACAGAAGTAAGGGAAAGCAAAATAACCATCAGGGTTAAGGCGTTGCCTTGCTGGCCTGAAAAATAATAATCCAGCAGATAAATGGCTACGGTAACGGGTATAAGCAAGGTATTGGTTAAAAGCCTTAACCAAAGGGCGGTACCTAAGATCTGGTCTCGTTTATCCGGTTCGTTAATAATTTCGCGAATGATAAAGGTATCGAGGCCCAATGCGCCAACGGCAGCCGTAATGGTTACAAGGGCCAGCGCAAAGTTTAAATCTCCATATAATTTAGCACCCAGATAGTTGGCCATTACAAAGCTTACAAGCAAACTGAGGGTTTTACCAAACATCAGCCAGCCTGTATTGCTTAAATACTTTTTAAATGCGTCTTCATCAAAACCTTTTATGACAGGTAATTTCATCAGCGCAAAGATGTAAAAAAATGTCCGTTATGCCTTACATCGGGCTTGCTATAATTATGTTAGTGGTGCACCTACAGCAATGTCGCAACGGTGACCCGGTTCGCCGTGTGCAGGATTGATTTTAACATCGGCTGTTAATGCAGGCTGATTTTTAGGGGTTGCTGTCTGGGTTGCTTGTGCAGCAGGAGCGGCAGGTTTCGAATTTAAAGGTGCACCTACAGCAATGTCGCAACGATGTCCCGGTTCTCCATGCGGAGGATTAAGCTTTTTTGAACTTACGGCTACGGCTGCGGGTACCGCAGGTGTGTTGGCAGATACCGCCACGAGGGCAGCAGGCTGGGTTGTAACAGCAGGTTGCGGTTGTGGCGCAGTTGGCTGGCTTAAAGGAGCACCCACGGCCAGATCGCATCGGTGACCAGGTTCTCCATGTGCCGGGTTAAAAATCAAATGGGTATTTTCTGCCATTTGAACCGGAGCGGCAGTTTGCTGATTTTGTTGTAAACCCTGCATCCCGGTTGGGGTTGTAGCAAAAGTTTGCGTGTTCTCTTTCTGGTTTGTATTGCAGGCAACAAGGAGCATTAAGCCTCCTAAGTAAAGGATGTTTTTCATGTACCGGTTCTGATTTATTCAAATATGCCGAAAATTAATATTTCTTTAAAATATTAGGGCCGGCTAATAATCAAAATGATATTATCCTTACAGGAACCGATGCCCGGGCTTTATTTTAAAGTAAAGGCACGGTCAATTCTTTTTAATTGCTTTAAATGATGTTTCAGGTGGATCTCTGTAAAACGGAGCCATTGCTTTGCATTTAAATAACCCAGTCTCGGATGTTTTATTTTAAGGTGCTGATCTGCTTTTGAAACGAGCCGGTACGTACTTTCCAGTTCCTGTTCAAACTGGTTGATAAAGGCTAAAGCTTCTTCCTGGTTTATTTTCTTTACCCTTTCCAGTAACTTTTTCGGAACCTTAAATTTTCCAGGTGGCAGGAAGCCTAAAAACAACATCACTTTTACCTTGAAAGCCGTTTTTTGATTTTCAGCCTGATCGCTTAAACAATATCTTAAAGCCATTAATGAAAGCAAACTGGAATCAAGAATATGGCTGTAAACTTCACTGTAACTCCAGCCACCAATAGGTGGAGTTATCTGATAAGTTTCTTCATAAGCCATCATTTTATTCCGGTAAACATCAACGGCCTGGTTGATGGATAATTTAATGGTTTCTATATTCATCTTTAATAACGGATATTGGTTGAAACATTAACTGTCTTCCCTTAAGCTTTAAATATAGTCATCTGCAATTTTCTGGTCAACCCGGCGGGTTAGAATAAATGGAGCAAGTCTTTCAGGTGTGTAATTTCCTGTTTTACATCCTGCGGTTTTTCTTTTTTTAGCGGGTTGAAAAAGATGGCATCCATTCCAAAATGCATGGCCCCATAAATATCTGCTTCCAGACTGTCGCCAATCATAATGCTGTCTTCCTTTAAAGCTTTTGCCCGGTCGAGCGCATATTCAAATATAACCGGACTCGGTTTGTTTACGCCCACATCTTCAGAGATAATCACATTGTTAAAATAGATATTTAAATCTGAAAGACTCATTTTAGTAAGGGTGGTTTCCTTAAAACCATTCGAAATGATGTGTAAGGTATATTTTTCCTGTAAATAAGCCAGCACCTCTTTGGCTCCCTCAAATAAATTGGTTTTGGTAGGGGAAATACGTACATAGTCATCTTCAAACTGCTGCGGTACAGCATCCGGATGAACACCCAGCTGAATAAACGTTTTGCTGAATCTTTCTGCGCGCAGAAAATCCTTGGTAATTTTACCTAAGTGGTAATCTGCCCATAAGAGCTGGTTATTTTCCGTGTAGATATTGACAAAATCTGAAAACGAATCAAGGCCGAGGCTTTGAAGGTTGTAAGTGTAATAAAGTTCCTGAAGGGTTTCTTCTGCATTCCGGTCAAAATCCCATATGGTATGGTCGAGATCGAAGAAAATATGTTTTTTCATGTGTAAAATAATTTAAGCCTCTTATTTCTGGTGGTTGCTGAAATTTTGAAAAAGAAATAAGGACTTGTTGAAATCCATTAGATTTTGGCGCCGTATGCAAGATCACCGGCATCACCCAGTCCGGGTACTATATAACTTTTGCTGGTCATTTCTGTGTCGATGGCGCCCATCCACAGTTTTGCCTGCGGTAAATTGGCACGTACATGTGCAACGCCTTCTGTACTGGCAATGGCAGAAACAATGTGCAGTTCTGAGGGGTTAAAACGACCGATCAGTTCTTTGCAGCACATAACCATGCTTTGCCCGGTAGCCAGCATGGGATCGGCCATAATCAATACCCGGCCGTTTAAATCTGGTGTTGAAATGTAATCCGTCTGGATAACGAAACTGCCATTCTTTTCAACTTTCCGGTAAGCAGAAATAAAGCAGCATTCTGCCTGGTCGAAAATATTCAGTAAACCCTGTTGCAAAGGTAAACCGGCTCTTAAAATGGTGGCCAGTACTGGTTGCTCGGCCAAAACTTCGCATGTGGAAGTTCCCAGGGGCGTGGTAACTTCTTTCGAGGTGTACTGGAGGTTTTTGCCAATTTCGTAAGCGAAAAATTCGCCTATTCTTTCAAGGTTTTTGCGGAAACGCATGGAATCTTTTTGAATATCAATATCCCGTAATTCGGCAACAAAAGTATTGGCAATAGATTTTGTTTTGCTCAGATCAAAAATCATAATTTTTATTTTGCAGGTTTTCCGTTCGTTGTAAGACTTCTGCCGGCGGTAAATTTAGTGTTTATCCACTTATTCGATGGTATTTTTATCGTTATGTGTCCGGAAAAAATTGAAATAACCCTAATCTGGCAGGGTTAATCCATGCGGCCAAGCATCTGATAAAAGAGCATATGCAGCTTGCCAGGAACAGGTACATCTGATAAACTTTTCAACCGCCAGCAACTGCAAAAAGTACCGTTTACGACTTGCACAGCATGGTTATAGGCGCGAAGCAGCCGGGTAGCCTGTGGAGCGGGCATATACTGAAGTGCTGTATCGGTAAGACAAAACGGTGTAACCATGAGGGGAGTTATCTTTTCCAGTTGCAGATCGTACCAGTTAAAAGGGGTACAGGTACCAGCTCTGAAACCGGGTGTATCGGCATAACCCATAGAATAATCGGATGTGATGTCTTCGTTTAACAAGGTGAGGTAACAGGAAGGTAATTTAAAGTTGCTGAGTTGCTGACCGATTTGCAGTGGGGCAAGATGGACCCTGCGGAGCTTTAAAAGCTTATGTTTTAAATGATCTGCCGTTTTTTCGGTCTGGCTGCATGGATTGAATAATCCGGCAGATTTATTTTCCAGCAAACGGGTAACCTTATTTTTATTGATAAAGGCAGGTGGAACAGGTGGCAGCTCTATAAAATAAACCACCTTATTGTGGAAATGCAAAAGCACTTTTTCTAATTCCGCAACAATAATTTCGGGCTGGATGTTAATCCCTGTTAAACGGTCAAAAGCCGTTTTTAACAGGTTATCTTCTTTTTTAAAAACAGAATGCAGGTAAAACCTTGTCTTCAGCAACCACCCTTCAGGGGTAACCGGAGCCAGTTTTAAAGAAACGGCCGGCAGGTTCTGGTATTGCTTGTCTGTAAATTTAAAAGCCGGGTAACGCTGCTTAATAAGGTTTTTTATAATGAGTGCCCATTCATCAATGATGGGTTTATCCAGCATTTTCCATTTATGCTGCAGGCTTTGACTGGCATTGAAATTCGCATCTGCCGGTTGCAGGTATTCTTCATACCGGCTTAAAATAAAAAAGGAAGCCGCAAATACATCAAAAGGGAACGGTCCTTCGTTAACAGGGAACGGTACCTGGTGTTCGCCAAATAAAACCGTTTTTAAGTGAAAGGCTTCCTTTTTTAT
>JASLGV010000358.1 GCA_030149995.1 Pedobacter sp. | reverse complement strand
CGGAGCATCCAGTTATGTAATGCTTAAAGAAAGATACCGGTTCAGCTCTAATCAATGGAAAGCTGAGAAAAACATCGTTATAAACAATGAAAATCAATATCTCTTTGGGGTAGCTAATATTGGAATGAGCATCAAACGGGAAATTGCTCCGGGCTTAAGCATTGGCGTTCAGCCCTTCATGAAATTACCTTTAACCGGTATTGGATACGGTGAAACCAAATTAAAATCAACCGGACTTTCTTTTTCGTTTAACTTTGGTTTATTTCCAAGGAATAAGTAAGAAGGAAATGCTTAAAATGTGTAACCGAAAAAGTTAGCCTGAACAGGTACTCATTAATATATTTTATATAAAACCCTCAATGAAAATCGAGGGTTTAGTTGCTAAAGTACTTTTTGAGCGGTTTTAATTAGAAGCTCTTAAAACAAAAATCTCATTCAATAAAATTTAAAACCGCAAATATTACTTTTCATCAAAAATATTTCTAAGTTGCAATGATTAAAGCGGTCATTGCCAGTGGACTTAAAGATCAAAATTTATTCTTTAAATAAGGTTCTTTAAATAAAGAACAATATTATGAAACTCTTTAAGCATTGATCGTGTCTGTATTAAATAAATAAAACTATGAGTAAAATTATTTTTGACAGCGGAATATCGCTTGATGGTTTTTTCGCAGGCGATAATAGAGGTCCGAGCAATCCTATGGGCGGTGTATCACCAAAAATTCACAACTGGATGTTTAAACAAAAAGCATTTTGGAAACACATCAACATGGAAGGTGGCGAAGAATATGGGGCAGACAGTAAACTCATTGATGATGTATTTGCAAGAACCGGTTCTTACATTATGGGAAAACGAATGTTTGAAGAGGGTGAAGTACATTGGAAAGAAGATTTATACAAAGCAGATGTTTATGTGCTGACACACGAAAAACGAGAACCATGGGTTCAAAAAGGAACAACAACTTTTTATTTCATCAATGATGGAATTGAAAGTGCATTAGAAAAAGCAAGACAATCTGCCAAAGGAAAAGACATAAGAATACAAGGTGGTGCAAATACTATTCAGCAATTTCTCAATGCAGGACTTGTAGACGAATTTTTTATTCACATTGCACCTGTCTTTTTAGGAAGTGGTATCCGGCTTTTTGACGGCATTGACAAGGATAAATATGATCTTGAAATTGCAGAAGTCAAACCATCAGACCTGACAACGCACCTGAGGTACAAATTGACGAAAAAATAAGCGTAAAAATGTAATTGAGAATAACCAAAATCGAATCTGAAAGGGTTATATGACGGCACAGTTTATTTATGAGATAAATGACCTCAAGGCAAAAAAAACTCGATTTATTCCACACATATTAAGTATTAAGGTCCAAACAATTCATACATGATTTACTTAGAATTGCAAGGATACCTGTAAGTGACGATTTACATTATAAAATTGCTCAAAAAGGGGCAGGATAAAGGGGTGCGTTTCTTCAAATATATTATATAACAATAAGCCAAATAACTCAGCTTATTGTTATATAATAAACATAAGATTATTTTACCTGTTCAGCAATATAACCTGATCGATCAATCGCCTCCTTTAAAATTTTCGGATTGGTCTGAATAGCATTATACCATACAATTATCAAGCGTTTATTTGCATCAGCTTCCATTTTATGATAGCCTTTTACTTTTTTTAATGAATATTCTATAAGTACAGAACAACAAGATTGCTTGAATTTTTCAACTCTATAACTTGCCTGAGCTTCTCGCTTTTCCACCTTTTTACTTTGAGCATTTACCAATATTGGTGCAAGTAAGGTTAACAAGGTAATCAATGCTATAATCCACAGGAAGGTTTTAGAGCTTACCGCTGACGCTAAATTTGAGGCTTTCCTGTTTTCAGCAACAAAACAACAAGTTGCCCGGCAATTCATCTTTGCTTTTTTATGTGCTTTATACAAACTATATCCAATAGCAATCAAACTCAATAATTTCAAGTATTCTTTAACACTGGCTAACCATGCAAGTTGAGCAACCGACACACCAAACAGACCTGCAATGGCCAGAAATGGAGCAATGCAACAAGTAGATGCTAAAACCGCAGTCAATAGAGCCACCGTAGCCGATGCATAAGTAATGATGCCTTTTCTAAGATTTAAATATCTCTGCATAACATACTATTTAAGGAGGAATTTAAGATTATCACCTTTTAATACCTGGTTATACCAGGGAACTAAAACAGTGTTGCCTTTTGCTATTTCATTAACCTTGTTGATCCACGGATGTTCTGCCGACGCCTTGGCTTTTAACAGCGTATTTGATGTTGAGGTAATCGATAAACTATTATTTACAATCCACCATTTATTTGAAATACCAGCCCTTAAAAGATCAGCCTTAAGTCTTTCAGCTTCCAGTACGGGTGTAGTTTCGGGTAGCGTTACAATGATGACTTCTGTTTCATCCTCGTTTCTAAGTTTAGGCAACAAACGTTGTACGGAAACAGGAATATCTCCCTGTGTTCGCTCTACTTCCTTGTGGTAGCTTTGTGTGGCATCCAACAGAAGTAAGGTATGCCCAGTTGGAGCGGTATCAATAACAACAACATCCGTCTCGGCCTTGTTCACGATCTCAGCAAATGCCCTGAAAACCGCGATCTCCTGTGTACAGGGTGATCTTAAATCCTCTTCGATATACGCTATTTGAGATTCGTCCATTCCTGAGCTTTTAGCTTTTTTAAGAACTTCAGATTTATAATTAAGGAGTTCCTGCTCAGGGTTGATGCTACTCATCGTTATGTTTTCAGACTTTCCAATAATCAGACTTAAATGATCTGCCGGATCAGTGGTAGTCAAATGAACTTTTTGTCCTTTTTCAGCCAAGCCAAGTGCAATCGTAGCAGCCATTGTGGTTTTCCCTACACCACCCTTACCCATTGTAAATACAACACGTTTATCCGTTGCATACAGGTGATTGATGAGTTCTTTTAATTCATGATAATTTTCAGAGAGTACCCCCGATCCTGCATCTTGTAGAATGTCTTCTTTAAAAAACGATCTCAAATGCTTGATTCCAGA
>JASLGV010000129.1 GCA_030149995.1 Pedobacter sp. | reverse complement strand
TCTACACCGCCATCTGCTACAGCAACAATTACCTTGGTAGATTTTTTGCCTTTTAAAAGTTCCTGGTAGGCTTTTTCTGTGCTGATGCCAAAAGTTGCATCTGTTTTAAGATCGAGGTTTTGCCAGTTTGGCTTTTGCGCCATCGCCATAAAAGGCAATGTTGTTACGATGGTAACATTAAGCAGCGTTTTTAAAAAAATATTTTTATTCATGTATGTTATTTTGATGATAAACGGAAAAAAACCAATTAAATTTTGATTGGTCTCCGAATACCAAAAATGATTATTTATTCATTAGATATGAAATAAAAAATGAAATAGATAGCGGCATTTTGACAAAATGCTTACACGCTTTATTGAATGGCGGCTTCAATTTCACCGGCTTTTTTTAAGTTTGATTCTATGAGTGATTGGTTTTCTTCAATCCAGGATTTAAGCTTCGTATTACGTGTTTCAGCTCCTTTTTTGAACAAAGCAATGATCTTTTGGTGATCTTCATTTACCATATGTATGTAGTGACGGTCAAATGCCTGTCCTTTCAGATTTTTCACCTCGTTTAAGTGTTCTCTGATTTCGGCCGGAAAATCATGACTGGTAATTACCTTTTGCTCTCTGGCAAAAGTTTCGAGCATTGAACTCAGTTTGGTATAGTCTGTTTGTATCTGCGTGGCAAAAGTCTTAACCGTTGCCTGCTGAGCATTTTTTTGTGCAATTTTAGCGAGTTCAATTTCCATTAAAACGGCAGAAACCGACTGCTTTAAAAAAATTGCACCCGTTTCGTCTACGCCGGTTTCGGTACTCGGCGTACCTACAATATCGTGGGTAATGGTATCTCCCTGAACACTGTCTTTTAAGGTAGAAGATTTTTTATCGGCAGTTTGGCAGGCCATAAAAGTTGCCGAACATGCAACTGGTAAAATTAAAGCAAATATCTTTTTCATACATTCAACAACTAAGTTTCTTGTTAGAGAACAGTTGCCGGCAGAAAAAGTTTAAGCTGTTCATCAATCGGCCGGCGATTCGTACTTGTTTTTGATCACAATAGCCATTTGGTCCTCCGGATTTTTTAGAGGCTCAAAGCCAAACTGACTGTACAAGCCATGTGCATCCTGGGTAGCCAGCTGGTAACGGCGCAGCCCCTGAAGATCGGGGTGGAAAATCATAAAAGACATCAGCTTTTTAGACAGGCCCAAACCACGAAAATCTTTTTCAATATAAACATCGCAAAGATAAGCAAAAGTAGTTTTATCTGTAATCCAGCGCGCAAATCCTACCTGCTGTCCGTTTTTATAAATGCCAAAGCAAAGAGAATTTTCTATGGATTTTTCTACCATCTCCAAAGGAATGTTTTTGGCCCAATAAGATTCAGTACTCAGAAAGTGATGAATAGAACGGGGCTGCAACAATTCTTTCTGGTCTGAAAAAACAAAACCATGCTCGCTTATTTCCATAACTTAATTGCGCATGTTAATGTATTGAAGTGGCTGACCAAAATCTTCGGTTCTGCAAAGGCTGATAACGGATTGAAGATCATCGATCTTTTTAGCCGTTACACGAACCTGATCGTCCATAATGGAAGCCTGTACTTTTAACCCGCTGGCTTTGATTTTGGCTACAACTTTTTTTGCTGCTTCTTTATCTAAACCCTCTTTAATATTTATCTCTTTACGGATCATATTACCCGAAGCCTGTTGTTCTTTTCCGAAGTCCAAACATTTTGGGTCGATGCTTTGTTTCATCATTCGGGAAATAATAGAATCTTCTATGGCTTTCAAACGCATGTCATCTTCTGTAACAATGGAGATCACATTTGTTTTCTTATCCAGGTCGATGCTGCTTTTAGAACCGTTGAAATCATATCGGTTCAGAATTTCCTTTTTAGCATTGTTGATCGCATTGTCGAGTGTTTGCGCATCTACTTTACTTACAATATCAAAAGAAGGCATGGTGTTCGCTTTAAGATTAAAAAATTAGTAGCTTTAATAGCAATTGATAGAAACCACAAAAAAACGAAAAATAATATGAAAAACAGTAAAAGTAAATCAAACACACAAAAAAAAACAGCAAAAGGGGCCGCCAAAAAACAGCTTGAAAAATCATTGACCGAGCAATTTCTAAGCGTGGTTAAAAGTTTAGGACACGATGCTTCAGATATCAGCACCGAGATTGGAAAAGCCAGTAAGCGGGTAGCAAAAAAACTCTCCAAAAAAATCAGTAAAGTAAAAGAAGCAGTAGGCAATAAAATAGACGATTTAACCGGTAAAGCACAGGAAGCCGAGCAAAAAGTAAAAAGATCGGCTGTTAAAACTGCTACCAAAGCAGAAAAAGCAGCTCATAAAGTTGTTAAAAAAGCGGTTTCTAAAGCAAAACCAGTGGTTCAAAGTGTAAAAGTAGCCGCTATTGCCACTGAGCAAAAAGCTGAGAAAGCCCTTGCAAAACCTGTAACCGCGGTAAAAACTGCAGCTAAATCTGTTGTCGCAAAATCAAGACCAGCAGTAAAAGAAGTGAAAGCCACCGTTGCCACCACGCAGAAAAAAGCGGTAAGATCGGTAGCAGATGCTAAACAAGCAGTTAAAAAAGTTGCCGTAAAAGCAGATAACACTAAAGACCAGGCTGTAAATAATGCAAAAAACACGGCAGCCACCACGCAGAAAAGAGCGGTAAGAACTGTTGCAGATGCTAAGCAAGCGGTTAAAAAAGTTGCCGTAAAAGCAAACAGCGTTAAAGATAAAGTTGCAAATGATGTAAAAACCGTTGCAGCAAAAACAGCTGATAAAGTAGAAAAAGCCCCTGTAAAGCCAGCCAGAACAGCAGTCAAAAAATAAATTTGTTGATGTTAATATATGTATATGTTAACATTAATTTAACAAATTAATTTGCAGTTTTGAGCATTACAGCCTGTTAAGGCTTTTACTTTTTTAGATGAACAAGAAGAAGATTCCATTTTTAAATCGTGAAATCAGTTGGTTGTATTTTAATGAGCGGGTTTTACAGGAAGCCGCTGATGAAACGGTACCTTTAATTGAGCGTATAAAGTTTTTATCTATTTTTTCTTCAAACCTGGAAGAGTTTTATCGGGTGCGTGTGGCCACCATGAGCCGTTTAACCAACCTGAACGATAAGGCAAAGGCGCTATTGGGCTTTAATCCGAAGAAAATCCTGACCGAGATTAAAAACATCGTGGTTAAGCAGGAACGAAAATTCGATCAGCTCTTTCAGGCAACATTGATTAATGAACTGGCTCAGAACCGGATTTTTATATTAAACGATACCCAGCTTAACGTAAGCAGGGGCGCTTTTGTACGCAATCATTTCAGGGATAAAATTCTTTCCAATCTGGTGCCGATTATGCTCGATATGGATAAACCTTTTCCCGAGCTGAAGGACCGTTACCTGTATTTTTTTGTAAAGCTTTCTAAAGACGACTCTAAGCAAAAAGAAAAATATGCACTGATAGAGATTCCACCCAATTTACCCCGGTTTCTGGTTTTACCGGAAACAAATGGACTCAAATTTATTATCCTGGCCGAAGACATTATACGTTATTGCCTGGACGATATCTTTTACATCTTTAACTACGACCAGTTAGAAGCTTATTCCATTCAGCTTACCCGCGATGCTGAGCTCGATATTGATAAAAACATCAACGATAAGTTTATCGAAGATTTAAAGAGCAGCCTGGAAAAACGTAAGAAAGGAAAACCCATGCGTTTGTTGTACGACTCGGCCATTCCTTTAAACATGCTTACCGTATTGGTTAATAAGTTAAAACTGGAAGCAGAAAGCCTTATTCCCGGAAACCGTTATCATAAATTCGGCGACTTTATTGCATTTCCAAATGTTGGAGGTAAAGAGCTGGAATATGCACCAAACGTACCTTTAAAAGTTCATGGTTTACATCGGACAGAAAGTGTGTTTGCCAAAGTAGCTAAAAAAGATTATCTGATAAACCTTCCATATCAGTCGTACGATTATATTATTTTGTTTTTGCGCGAGGCAGCTATTGATCCGAAAGTAACCGAAATACAGATTACGCTGTATCGTCTTGCCGAAAATTCAAAAGTAATTAATACGCTGATTAATGCGGCCAAAAATGGTAAAAGTGTATCGGTGTTACTGGAACTCAAAGCAAGGTTTGATGAACAGGCCAATATATTCTGGACCAGCAGGCTGATGGAAGAAGGCGTAAAGGTTAATTTTGGATTAACAGATTATAAGGTACACTCAAAAATATGTCTGATTAAACGTATAGAAAAAGAAAAACCCGTTTATTATGCCAACCTGGCTACCGGAAATTTTAATGAGAAAACCGCCGGATTATATTGCGATCACAGCATTTTTACAGCCAGAAAAGAAATTACAAACGACCTGGTAAAACTCTTTGATGCCTTAAGCAAGCGAACCGTTACCAAAGGTTTCAAACACCTGATCGTATCGCCACTCGAAAGCCGTTCCAAACTTGTTAATTTTATAAACCGCGAAATCCGAAATGCCAAACAAGGCAAGCTGGCTTATATCTTATTAAAAGTAAACAGCCTGGCAGACGAAGGTATTATTACCAAACTTTACGAAGCCAGCAATGCAGGTGTTAAAATACAGTTGATTATACGCGGTATCTGTTGCCTGGTTCCCGGGGTAACAGGCTTTAGCGAAAACATTACGGTGATTAGTATTATTGATAAATTTTTGGAGCATGCCCGCGTATACATATTCAGTAACAACGGAAAAAATGATATGTATTTATCGTCTGCCGATCTGATGAGCCGTAATTTTGAACACCGGGTGGAGGTTGGTTTCCCGGTACTTGATCCCGATGTTAAACAGGAAATCCAGGATATTATCGATCTGCAATTACAGGATAATACCAAATCGAGGGTAATCAATGCGGCGAACAACAACAAATACCACAAAAACCGGTTGAGTAAAAAAACGAGGGCACAGATCGATATTTACAACTATTTAAAAACCAAGCACCAATAATTATGTTAAGATACGCAGCCATAGATATTGGCTCGAATGCGGTTAGGTTACTTATTGCCGATATCAGCAAACAGGATGGAATTTATAAGTACAAAAAGAATACCTTGATCCGCGTACCGCTCCGGTTGGGTGATGATGCCTTTCTGGATCAGGAAATATCAGAAAAAAAATCGACCGATCTGATCAAAACCATGCAGGCATTTAAAAACCTGATGGATGTATACAATGTTTCGGCTTACCTGGCTTGTGCAACATCGGCCATGCGCGAAGCTAAAAACGGCACCGCGCTCGTAGAACAGATACATAAAGAAGCCGGATTGACCCTCGAAATTATTGAAGGACACCGCGAAGCAAATATTATTTATGCCAATCACATCGAAGAAGACCTGGATCCAAATAAAGTATTTCTTTACATTGATGTAGGGGGTGGAAGCACGGAGTTGTCTGTTTTTGTAAATGGCGTGCCCGAAGCCTCCCGTTCTTTCAACATTGGTACCATCCGGATGCTGGATAACCAGGATAAGGAAGAAACCTGGGAAGAAATGAAAGACTGGGTAAAAAAGAACACCAAAAACCATAAAAGTCTGGCAGGGATTGGTACCGGTGGAAACATTAATAAACTGTTTCGAATGGCCGATGAAAAGGATGGTGCGCCACTTTCCCTGCAAAAGCTGAATGCTTTATATAATAAGTTGAGTGGTTATTCTTTAAAAGAACGCATCCATATACTTAACCTGAACCCCGATCGGGCAGATGTAATTATTCCGGCCTGCGAAATTTATCTTACGTTAATGAAGTGGACCGGCATTAAGCAAATTTATGTCCCAAAAGTTGGAATGGCAGATGGTATTATTAAATTGCTGATAGAGGAAAATCTGAGCGAATAATCTACATCTGTATTGGGTAATTAAGGGTGTCAGATGTTTGTATCTGACACTAAAAAAAGAATAAAGGGCGAAGGAAACTTCGCCCGGATCTGACCATCTGTTAGTGCTAAGCACCTGCACGCTGTTAAATAAATACTTCTGTTTCTGATTAGGCGATTAAACAGCCGGTTCAAAGATCAATTCTGACAGCATTGTCACAATTTAAAAAATTCCGGAACAATCGTTCTTTTATTGTATCTTTGCCACATGGCAAGGAATAAAGAATTTGATTATACCGAAAAGCTCGAAAGCGCCCGTAATCTTTTTTGGGAGCAAGGATACCACGCAACTTCCATGCATGATTTGGTCGATAAAATGCAGTTGAACAGAAGCAGCATTTATGATACCTATGGCAATAAACATGAGCTTTTTATGCTGTGCCTGTTAAATTATGCCACATTAAAAATTAAACAATACAGAACAGCTTCGGGTCCTGAATCATCGCCTTTTAACATGCTCGAAAAAACAATAAAGGAAATTGTGAATCAGACCTTAACAGATGATAAGGCCTGTTTAATAGTAAAATCAATATTTGAACTGGCTCCTGTTGATACAGAAGTGAAACAAGCAATCAGAACGAATGGTCAGGTGCTGGAATCCATTTTTCTGGAACTGTTAACCGCGGCAAAAGAAAAAGGAGAAATCAGAAGCAACACTTCTCCGGAGGTGATGGCCCGGTATATTTTATCAGGTTTTAGTAGTTTCTGGAGCCATTATATTTTAACGGGGAGCCGGAAAGAAGTAAACGAAATGGTTGATTTTTTACTGTTAAGCCTGAAAGGCTAAAAAAATTTAAGTATTTCCGGAATGATTGTTCCGGAATTTTTTAGACTATATAAATAATATATGAGCAAAATGAATGAAAAAAGAATGCAGGCTGTTAAAACCTATTTTGAAAAAATAGACAGTGGTACATTGGACGATGCGTATTTTAATCTTTTTACTGAAGAGGTGGTGCTTTATTTTCCAAAATTCGGATCAGCCATTGGAAAGAAGGGTTTGAAAGAGTTTGGAGCACGTATGGGCCGTTATTTAAAGTATATAAAACACGATATAGAAGGCTTTAATTATATTACCGCCGATCCGTATATCGTGGTGGAAGGAAATGAACGGGGGGAAACAACAAGTGGAATTGAATGGCCCGATCAGGTCATTTCTACCGGTAAATTCAGCAATGTGTTTGAATTTGAGAAGGACCTGATTAAACGGGTAAGTATTTATGCAGATCCCGATTTTACATCAGCTGATCTGGCGCGTGTAGCAATCTTTAGTCAAACTGAAAAGCATAAAATAGGTGTTGAGGCACAAACAAGGCAGGTTGTTGAAAAATTTTACAACATAACATCAGGTAAAGTGGCGGGGAATGTAGCCGATTTATTTGCAGATGAGGTTGACTGGGATTTGCCGGGCAATACCGAAAAATTTAGCTGGGTCGGTAAACGTAGCAGCAGGGCCGAAGTGGCCGGTTTTTTTGAACACCTGAAACAAAATATAAAATCAGAAAAGTTTGAGATTGAGTTTGTAGCCTTTAACGGCGAAAATGCTGTCTCGGTCGGTAATCTTTCTTCTAATATTTTAAAATACAATCAGGTTTTCGATACAGCGTTCACGGTTAATTTTAAGGTCCGGGATGGAAAGATTGTTAAATATCATTTTTTAGAAGACAGTTATAAGCTGGATAAAATGTTTCAATAAGATTGGCAAAACCAACGAAAAAACCAGGTTAAGATTAAAGCGTGACCTGGTTTTTTTATGGGCGTAAATAATGGAAAGCTTACAGGCCCGGGCCCAGGCAATTGCGTAAAAAATGTATGGTAAAACCGTGGATAGACAGAAAATACATTGAAAATTACGCGAGAATGTTAATTTAGTAATTTATTTCCTGCTTAAATCATTGGTAAGAAACCATTAATGCAAAGATTCTGTAAATAAGATAAATTTCTGTAACAGAAAGCTAAGCACCTGAACTGAATTGTGTATGCTGCTTCCAGGCAAATGAAAAATCTGCAGATGCTTAATGTACAAGATTGGCTTATGTAATCTTTATAGAGGAATGTAAAAGGGAAACCAGACTTAAACCAACATAACAGATGCGCACATTTCTTAAACGAACGCTTTTTATCTATGCCGTATCCGGGCTGTGCCCGGCACTCTTTGCCCAGCAAAAAAACTTAAGTAAAGACCCGCAGTTGAATGCCGATTTGTTTCAATCCGGTATTATCCATGCACCGCTTAAATTAGATGATAGCCGTTCGCTCGAAGCTGCCGGTTTTAAGAAAAAGATTCTGGACAGAAAAGTACTGACAGGTACCGAAGATTTTAGTCGCTGGACGCAGGAAGGAGTGGGGCGGATTCATTTTTCAAAAACCATAACCGAAAGTGGTAAAGGAAGTGTCGCACTTACTTTGCCATCTAAAAGGAGCAGCTGGGCACCGGGTGCTCCTGCCGATGGAGATTATGCCAATTATGGTGGTGCATCGGCTGCTTTTAAGGTAAACCGCGAAAACTGGGAAGGTTATAACCGGTTGGTGTACAATATTTATCCGGATTGCGAAGGCGCCAGAAATGTGCACATCAATTTATATTATAATAACGATGGACTGATTAAAATTCCCGACCAATATTACCGGGAAGGTACGCATGAAATTAACCTGATTAATAAACAGTGGAACCGCGGTTATATTGAAATCTCTGCCTTACCACGTGATGCCATTAGCAAAATTGCTTTTGGTGTACCCGGTTTTGGAAAAGACCGGACTACCGGAGATTCACTTAAATTTTATATAGAAGGAATTGAATTACAGCAGGTGGAAAATCCGGATGTGATGCATGGCTGGGTACCAGGTTCCGGCAGGCTTGCTTATTCAACTACGGGGTACGCCCTTAAGGGTGAAAAAACGGCTGTTGGTGATCAGAAATTACAAGGTAAAAGTTTTCAGTTGATTCGTACCGATGATGGGAGTGTAGCTTACAAAGGAAAAATTGAAGGGGTAAAATCCTCTATCGGTGCATTTTCCAGATTTGATTTTTCTGATTTTAAACAAACAGGTACCTATCAGATTGCTTATGACGGGCAAAAAACGGCTTCTTTTCAGATTGATGATAATATCTGGGAGAATTCTGTATGGCGTGTGTTGAATTTTATCTTTTGTGAGCGCTGTGGATATCCGGTACCGGAAAAACATGGGAATTGCCATGCCGATATAATTGCCGAACATAAAGGATTAAAGATGGCTTACAATGGAGGATGGCATGATGCCGGCGATCTTTCGCAGCAATCGCTGCAAACAGGTGATGTGACCTTTGCATTGCTGGAGATGGCCAATAAGGTAAAGAAAGAAAATCAGGCATTGTACCTGCGGCTAACTGAAGAAGCTGAATGGGGACTTGATTTTATGCTTAAAACCCGCTTTGGCGATGGATATAGGGCCAGCAGTGCAGGCATTGTTATCTGGACAGATGGTCTGCTTGGTAATATGGACGATATGAAGGCGCGGGTACAAGACAGTCCTTTTGATAATTTCTTATTTGCAGGATACGAGGCTTATGCAGCAGCCACTTTGGGCAGGGACCGCATGCTTACCGAACATTTGCAGCGCGTAGCCAAAGAGGATTTTGATTTTGCCTTAAAGAAATGGGAAAAAACGGGATACGATCATTTTCCTGTTTTTTGGGAACACAGTTACAATACTTCTGAAAGCCAGTTTATGGCCACGGCTTCCTGGGCTGCTTCGCAATTGTATAAGTTAACCGGTGATTCATATTATGCAGAAAAAGCCGCCAGCTTTATACAGTATACCTTAGCTTGCCAGCGTAAGGAACCTTTAAAAGATAAAGACAAAATTGCTGGTTTTTTTTACAGGGATCAGCGAAAGAAAGCCATTGTACATTTCAACCACCAGTCGAGAGATCAGGTTTATGCGCAGGCACTTATAGCTCTGTGCGAAAGTCAGCCGAAACATGCCGATTTTTCCAAATGGAAACAGGCAATTGGTCTTTATGGAAATTATTTAAAACAGATTTCTAAATATACATATCCTTATGGTATGCTGCCTTCGGGGGTATATGCATTGGATGAGGTTCAGGATTCTGTAAGTTTTAACCGCCAGCATCTTTTTCCGGGGAAAGAAGCTCCACAGGATTACGTTAAACAATTACAGGCCGGGGTTAAGCTGGATGAACAACATTACCTGAAACGCTTTCCGGTATGGTTTTCTTTTCGTGGTAATGCAGCCATTCATTTAGCGACGGGTAAGGCCGCGGCCATTTGTGGTAAATTTCTGAATGATGCCGCGCTGTTGCAACTTGGACAGGAACAACTCTATTGGATCGTAGGTAAAAATCCATTTTCACAATCGCTTATTTATGGCGAGGGTGCTAATTACGCACAGCAATACTGTCCGCTACCTGGTGAAATGGTCGGTGAAATTCCGGTTGGGATACAGACAAAGTTTAACGAAGATCTTCCATATTGGCCACAGGCCAATAATGCAACTTACAAGGAGGTCTGGATGACCTCTGCCGGGAAATGGCTGTCGCTGGTTGCGGAATATTAAAGTTCAATAATCAGGCTAATGATAAGAAGAATCTCTCCCGGAATTTACCAGGAGGGATTCTTCGCTTAAAAGGCAGATTTTATGGGTTCATTAAAAAGTGACCGTAAAAATCGGGTACTTCACTTTTAAAAATAGCTTCGGCAACGGATTCTATAGGATAGGCTACTTTTATAATTTCAGCTTTTACGCCTTCTTCGCCGATGGTTAAGATGCTGTATGTTGCATGCCGGTCTTTTTCTTTGCTTCTTCCAACGGATCCGCAGTTGATCAAGAGAACACCTGCAACTTCCTGTATGTACGAAAAGTGCGTATGTCCTATAACCAGCGCATCAATTTCCTTGTTATTGAGCATAGCCATTAATGCTGTTTTGGGCTGCGATTCAAAAATATATTCATCATTGCTTGTTGGGCTTGCATGCACCAGTAAAATCTTTTTTAAGTCATTACCGGTTTTAAAAGATAGCTCCAGCGAAAA
>JASLGV010000300.1 GCA_030149995.1 Pedobacter sp. | reverse complement strand
TGTAAGTGCAAAATTAAGGGTATCGGTTACCGCAGAAGGCGTGCTTTGCCCGTATGCTTTTGAAAACATAGAACCCAAAGCCAAAGGCATGGCTGCAAAAGCTACTTTTTTTCCCATATCCAGGAAAGATTTCATAGCAGCTCTTCTGGGGTTCAGGCGCTCATAAATTTCGGCGTCTACTTTTTCTATTTCTTCTAATATATTTATAATGTTCATGGCGTACAGTTTTAGGTTTATAAATTGATGACGTTTATTTTGGTTTTAATATATTGACCGGCAACCGCAAGCACCTTATCCGGACTCAGGGCAACATCCAATCCGTTTGAATCAACCACTTCGGCATTTGCAAAACTTCCGTTGGAAATCAGATCGCGTACATACGCCGCATGCCGGGCTTCAACAGAAACGATTTTCCCAGCCAATACCAGATAAGCATCGTTTTGAATGCGTATACCCGCCCCATTGTAGGCCGAAACACCCAGATCTTCAAAAGCCTTTGCTGTTTTGAGTACACTTGCCCGATCGCTGAAATCGATACTTGAAAAATCTACATCAAGGCTACCAATCGCAGCTGCACCGAGTGCCTTTTTAAAAAACTCGCGGTGTGCAATTTCATGAAACTGAATATCCTGAAAATAAGCCTTTTCGGTTGCACTAAAAGCAGCGGGCGGATTGGAAGCAACCCGTATGTAAAAAGCAGCCTCCAGCTGTTCCAGTGCATACGCATAATTTAGCACACCAAAATCATCTTTAAAATCCAGCGTTGCTCCGTAAGAAATCGGATTATTGATCCGGTCTTTTTTACAGCCGGCAGCCACGAGGACCAGTCCGGCGGCACCCGCACCAGTAAATTGCAGAAATGATCTGCGCCCAAGTGTTGCATCCAACAGACTTTTTACTGCTGGTTCTTTTTGCACTTCCAGTTCATTGTTTTTCATAATCATGTATATTTAGGGGTTTTTAGTTAAGTTTGATGATATATACGTGACATTTCATTGGGCGGATTTATCTATATTATTTTTTTATCTGAATAAAACTTTGACCTTTCAATATGACCTTAAAAGCCATTATTGTTGACGATGAAGAATTTGCACGCTCATCACTTTTTTTTCTGCTGCAACAGAATTGCCCGGATGTGGAAATTACCGGCATTGCCCGATCGGTAGCGGAAGCCAGGGAGATTTTAACCCACCACAACGTAAATTTATTTTTCCTGGATATTGCCATGCCAGGCGGCAATGGTTTTGAACTGATTGCGGAGGCACAAAAACAACAGGCCGCCGTAATTTTTACAACAGCATACGATCAATATGCATTAAAAGCAATTAAAGCCAATGCGCTCGACTATCTTCTGAAACCCATCGACATCGATGAACTCAAAACAGCTGTCGAGAAAGTTTCCAGGCATCTGGCCATGCAGACAAATCAGCTTGAACGCGACGAAAGGATCCAAAATCTATCCAACAGCCTGGCAAACCGCTCGGAAATTAAAAAACTAACACTTCCACATGGGCAGGGCTTCAAAATGGTAGACCTGGAAGATATTATTCATATCGAAGCCGACAGCAACTATTCGGTATTTCATTTGAGCAATCAGGATAAAATTGCCGTTTCTAAAGTATTGCGCGAGTTTGAAGAAATACTTCCTTCAGATCAGTTTGTACGTATCCATAAATCAAACATTATCAACCTGAATTATCTGAAAGAATACAATTCCAAAAACGGTTTACTCGTTCTCTTAAAGAATGGCGAAAGCCTGCACGTTTCAAGGCGCCGGGCGAGTGATTTTTTCGATAAGATCAAGCTCTTCACCAAAACAAATACAGATTAAACCAGACATGAACGGGATTTTAAAGATAAAACACAGCTCTTGTGGTCAGCGCAGTAAAAAAGCAGCCTGGATTTTATTTTTATTGATAAGCCTCTTCAAAATAAACGGCCTGGCACAAACCACTTACCTACCCCATTACACCTCTAAAAATGGATTGGCCAGCAACAGTTGTTATTATATACACCAGGATGGAAAAGGATTTATCTGGATTGCAACCAATGCCGGCCTGAGCCGTTTTGATGGCACGAACTTTCAAAACTTTGGCATTGAAGATGGCTTACCAGATACACAAATCCTTCAAATTAAAGAAGACCAGAAAGGGAATTTGTGGTTCCTAACCCTTAATGGTCAGCTGGGATACCTTAAAAACGGCAAGTTTTACAACAGCAACAACGACCCGGTTTTAAAAAAACTAAGCTTTAACACCGTTATTGTTTCCTTTCACCAGGATCGCATGGGGCGTATCTGGCTTGGTACCAATTCCAACCTTATTGCCGTTTGGGATGGAAAATCGGTACAGAAGTTTGTTTCTCCATCTCTCACCAAAAAGTTTACCAATGCCTTTATACATGAAGATGCAAACGGGAATATTTATGCCCTGAGCGAACACAGCGTACATAAGTTCAATGGAAAATCTTTTGAGCCAATCAATTTACAGATCTTTCCTTATTCTTATATGAGCGCGCACAATACACCGAATCGCTCTTTACTTTATGTAGACAGCAACGGTTTAAGCTCCTATTCAAACAACCACATCCGCAACCTAATCTCCATCCCACCCAACCTGATTAAAAATATATCGGGCTATTTTTATTACGATACACAACAAAAGGAAGTATGGCTGGCAAATGCAAACGGAGCATTTATGCTCGACTCAAAAGGAAAAACCATTCAATACCTGCAAGACATACCGGTTAACCAGACCATTAAGGATAAAGACCAGAACATGTGGTTTGCCACCAACCAGGGAATATACATGCTACCCAGCACCCCTGCAAGGCTCTCCATTATTGATGAAGAATCGGGTTTAAGCAGCAACATTATAAAAAGCATTACAAAAGACCGGAAAAACAGGCTCTGGCTGGGCACCGATAATGCCGTTATTGATGTACTAAACCTGCAAGACTATCAGGTAGAAAAAATTGTTTTCAGCGATGTTAAAAAGTATAAAAACATCAAGCAGCTTCATTACGATTCGTTAAGTCAGTCCATCTATTTTGCGTCTGATTACGGAATGGGTGCACTAAGTAACATCTATAAAAAAGAAATAGATGCCCGCTACCTTAAAGAGTCAAACGACCTGATGTTTGTAATTAAACATTTTAGCCTG
>JASLGV010000294.1 GCA_030149995.1 Pedobacter sp. | reverse complement strand
GCAGCAGATTGGTTAATATCCTTATTACCCAACATGAAATATTTGGTAATTAAAGAATGTCTGAAGATATGCCCGCCCGCAACGGGAAATTATCATTACTGGTAAATCAGGCACAGTCTGAAATGCAACATGGCAAATCCGTTGATTGTAAATCAATTTAAGTATGTTTTTTGGAAAGAGATTTTCTTTACAGAAAAGAAATCATTTCTGCGATGGTAAAATAATTTAAATACCCATATTTTTTCTTCCCCACACTTTCATGGCATCTATAATGGGTAAGAGTGTTTCTCCGTGAGCCGTCATTTTATATTCTATTCTTGGGGGCATTTCTGCAAAAATGATGCGTTCCACGATGCCATCTGTTTCCAGTTCGCGCAATTGGTTGGTTAAGGTTTGTTTGCTTATTTCGGGTATGGCCTTCATCATTAAGCTATACCGGTTCGTTTGGTTGCGGATCAGGTGTATAATAACCGGCTTCCATTTTCCGCCGATAATATTCATACAATAGGTAACTGCACAGTTGGTAGGGTTAAAATCCTTTGTCTTTCTCATGTCCGAATTCTTAATGGTCTAAAATTATTGCCTAAGGACATTAATTTAGTCTTTAAGTCAAAAGTAGCGAATTTGCCATTACTTTGAAAACCAATAAAAACAATGGAACATGATAAAAAATAATGAGATTATGGACAAAACTCCTTTTTCTTCCGCTTTTATAAAATATCGTCTGGACGAACTTGAAATAGTGGTTATCTCTGATGGATCGGTTTTATATGAAAATAGTTGTTTTGCACCGGGCATTCCGACAATGATGCTGGAAGACACCTTAAAACCCCACAGGTCAATTACTTCACACTTCAGATTGCCCAACAACATTCTTGTAATCAGATTTAAAGAAAAGGTTATTATGATTGATAGTGGTAACGGATATAAGGAAAGACCGCATGCAGGCAGATTATTGTATAATTTAACCTTAGCGGGGATCAGCCCGGATGATATAACGGATATTGTCCTTACCCATGCACACCCTGACCATATAAATGGATTAACAGATGATAAAAACAAGCTGGTACTTCCGAAATCGAAAATTCATGTTTCGAAAGAGGAATTTGAATTCTGGCAGGGTGAGGCAGATTTTTCAAAGAGTAAAAGTCCGGTCGGTTCCCTGTTGGCCTTGCAAAAGGAAATTCAGTTTTTCTTTTCAGTGGTACAGGATCAGCTTCAGTTTTTTACCGGAACGGATTTATTATTTGAATGTTTACAGCCCGTTCCAATGCCGGGCCACACCCCCGGTCACTACATGTTTAACATAATCTCAGGAAATGAAAAGTTTACCCATCTTGCAGACATCTTTCATGATGAAATTATGTTGTTTAGCCGGCCAGAATGGGGCACTATTTTCGATATTGATTTTGAGCTTGCCGCAATTACGCGCAGGCAGGTTCTGGAAGATTTCGCGGTTACGGGCGAACGGGTTTTTGGCTATCATTTGCCCTGGCCGGGTTTTGGCCATATACGAAAAGAGCAAGAATCATTCAGGTGGATGGCTGAAGTTTAATCTGCAGAGGTCAGGAACTGATCTCTGCCGTATTCTTAAGTTAAAATTATAGCAAGCCTTTAGAGCAGATTTAGTACTGAAGCAAAAGTAGAATTTGTGCCTGACAGATATAAATGCCGGTTAAGTAAAACACCGGGATAAGTAAATTCCATACCCGGGGCAAAGCCCGGGTAAAACCCATGCAAAGCCTATGTTGGTTGCATATTTAGTCGTTTTATACATGCCGGGAAAACGGTTAAACTATTGTGCAGGAAATAAGAGTGTAGTTTTATATTTTCTTACCAGGGAATTTCACCTGTTCCGGGATTGCCCTGCTCGCTGAAAAATTTGCCTGTTGGACCCTTTTGGTCTATCAGCGCATATTTTGCAATGCGTTTGCCCGCATCTTCAACCGTTCCGCCGTTAAAGTTGGTGAAATCCGTTTTTGTATATCCGGGACAAACCGCATTTACCTTAAAAGCCGTATTGCGCAGCTCATGAGCCAGGTGGATGGTGTACATATTCATGGCTGATTTAGACGAGGCATAGGCTATAAATTTCGGATAATCAATTTCGGGGTTGCTTTGTATTGAAAGCGATCCGACACTGGTACTTACGTTAACTATTCTTGGCTGCGGAGCCTTGCGTAGTAAGTCGATAAAAGTTTGTGTTACACTTATAACACCATAAAAATTAACTTCAAATACCTTTTTAATATCCTCAATATCTGTTGTCAAGGCGCTTTGAGGCAGGATACCACTTATTCCGGCATTGTTAATCAAAATATCCAGGTGTCCACGCTCTTTTTCAATACTCTTTTTCGCCAGTAATATTGTTTCAGGTTTGGTTACATCTATTTCAATCGCCTTAACATTCAGAAAGCCATTGTCGTGCAATTCTTTTTCGAGTATTTTTCCCTTCTCAAAATCCCGGCTACCCAGGTATATAAAAATACCTTCTTTAGAAAGTTGTTTTGCTGTTTCCATGCCAATACCTCTGTTGGCGCCGGTAATTAAGGCCGATTTACTCATTTTAAAATCATTTTATCTTTTCTGTTCAAAAATTAATTAAACAAAACTGCATGATTTAAAAATGAAAAGACTTATCCTATGTTAAAAAACAGATTAAGTAAGCAGGAAAGTTTTACCGCGTGTGCTAAAAAAAATATTAAAGAGGTAGGGGGAAGCAAGGTGAAAAACAGAACTAACAGGAATCATCGATTTCGAGATCGTAATCTGTTGTAAGTTCGGCGATAAACTTACCTGGTGCGCGTTGATTATACAATAAAAATACTTTATGCCTCGCCCGGGTTAGCGCCACATAGAACAATCTGCGTTCTTCAGCATTTTCATAACGGCCACCATCCTGCAGCAGGTTATCCAATATCGGATCGTCGGCAATTTCAGATGGAAATCCAAAGATCCCTGCGTCCAGACCAAGCAGCAATGCATAATCACATGTCAATCCTTTAGAACCATGAGCTGTATGAAAACTGAGTCGCAAACCGGTGTATTTTTTCTTTAACACCATTAAATCCATTGGCTGGTTGTGCTGGTATCTGCCAATAAGAAATACATTGGCTTGCCCTGCTGTTCTGGCAATTTGCTGAAGCAGGCGGTCGATCACCCCGAGCCGGTAAAGATCGGCTTCGGCCTTTTTCATCCTTTTATATTTTAGCGGTACAAGCTGGAAAGCCGGTAAGCTGGAATCGAATGGTGAAGAAAGCTTTTTTCGTAGCTGAAATGGGTTTTTCTGGATAAACTGGCTGCTTACCTGCAAAATCTCCGTATTAAAGCGGTAAGTCTGCAAAATCTGGTTATAAGCAGTAGCGCCAAAATAATCATCAAAATGCGTAATGATGGAAACATCACTGCCATTAAACCGGTAAACAGATTGCCAGTCATCACCAACTGCATAAAGCTTTGCTGAAGGATTGGTCTTTTTCAATGCATCGAGTAAAGCAAATCTTCCTTGCGACATATCCTGAAATTCATCTACCAGGATATATTTATAGGATTTCTTAAACTTTCCTGCCCGGATATATTGGGTAGCATGGTTAACCATATCGTTAAAATCAATCGTTCCTGTTTCCCGGAGCTTTTGTTCGTATGCATAATATAAGGGCGTAAAAACATCCAGAAATACTGAAAAGCGAAGTTCCATATCGTCTGATCTTAAATCGTTTGGTTTTGTCCCGTTGGATTTCATCAGGCCTAAAAAAGTGTAGATCAATCCGATAAAGCCATCAAAATTCCCGGTTTTTTTGATTTTTTCAATCACTTCTGCAGGGTTGCGTTTTTTGAGAGATACTCCAAGGACATTTAGCTGTTTCTTTAAAGCTCGCAGCATGGAACCATCCCGGTTCTGGTAGGAATAGGTTTTTACAAGTCTGGTACCATATTTTTGATGGATCTGTTGTTTCCAGTTCATGCCATAATAGTAATATTCCTTGGCCGTTTTAAAAGGCGGTCTTGCCGAAAACCAGTTTGGTACATCTCCATTTCGATCAATTCCATAATGTTCATGGTAGATGTCGTAACCGGGAAGATAGAAATCGGGCGCGTAAGCTTTGAAATTTGGATTGCGGTCTTCGCGTTCGAGCGGAAAAAGAGATTCATATTCAAAATCTACCTGATGCAGATAGAGGAAGTTGGCAATTTGTAATTCTTCCATGCTTTTAACTTCTGTACCGTCCATGCTTACCAGGCGCTGTGATTCCAGGTGTCTTTTAAATTCTGCTGCCGAATTGAACTCAAATTCATCTTTTACTGGTCGGTTAAAAAAAGACAGGAAATTAATGGCCTTTGTCTGGAAGTTCCCGTCGCCTATAAATAGCTGATCGAAACTTTCTTGTAAAAAGGCCTTCGCTTTATAGTCCCTGCCTTCAAAGGCGATTTGGCTGGGCTGTGGATTGCAGTGGCGTACCACCTGATTGCCAAAAGCATTAAAAGTATGAAAAGCAATCTGTTCTACACCTGAATTTTTTCCGCAAAAACGCAGGGTGCGTTCAAACATCTCTTCAACAGCTGCATTGGTAAAAGAGATAACGAGCAACTCCTCCGGGCGTGCCAGTTTTTTATGCAACAGGTAGGCGATTTTAGCACTGATGGTCGTGGTTTTTCCGGTACCTGCACCTGCAATGGTTAGGTTATTATCTTCTTCGCTCACCACTGCACGCATCTGTTCTTCTGATAGCGGATACTTTTCCAGGTTAGCAAAAAATGATTGGTACCGCCTGATTTCTGACCTGGAAAAAGTCTGGTTATAGTCTGATCTGTATTTTGTAATTTCCTGGTGAAGCAGCACCAGTCGATCAACAATTTTTAGTTCATCGCTGGTTAAACCGTAGTTCTGGTAATGTTTGGGTATTTTAGACAGGAGCTGTTGCTGAGCAGACCTGATCTTGAGGTAGTCGTAGTGGGCAAAATACCGCTCACCTGAGAAATAACGATTAAAGCTTTCAGATGCTTTTTGAAGCGCGGGCAACAACTTAATCAGTTCTTCCTTATTTTCCTGGTGTTTCCGCCATCGGTAGTAAACATACCATGCGCCCAGACTTATGATAAAAAGGATAATCTTAACCAGATCGTTGGGACGGTCCTGTTTGCTCATGAATGGAATAATGTTGTTCGGCAATAATAATTAAAAGCTGCAATGATAAACAAAATCAGCAGGTGCATACAACTTTAGTTTGTATATTTTTTACCGTTGAAAAGTGTACTAAAGTTAGTGGCTGCGTGTTTAATTTTACTTACCAAATTGAGCAACAACCATTTAATCCTGATCCGGAATGTGTGATTTAATAAGACACATTGAATTGGCTAAATGATGGTTCCGCCACGTAACTGAAAGTCCT
>JASLGV010000293.1 GCA_030149995.1 Pedobacter sp. | reverse complement strand
AACAATAGGAAATGGCAGAATTAAACACAGGCGGGAAGAAAGCCACACCAAGGGTGGATATGACACCCATGGTAGATTTGATGTTTCTTTTGGTTACTTTCTTTATTTTAACAACTTCTATATCTACGCCACAAGCGATGGATATTGTAAAACCAGATAAAGACGATAACCTTAAAGATAACAGATTAGAACTTAAGGCGACAAAAACAATGACAATTTTATTAGGTAAAAACAACAAAGTTGCCTGGTATATGGGGGTAGCAGGAGAAACTGCTCCAACCATCGAGTCATTGTCGCAAATTGATAAAGCCATTATTGACAACAGAAAGAAAGCGGATGCTTCAGGTATTAGCGGAGAGTTTGTTGTGTTGGTAAAGCCAACTAGTGGCGCCACTTTTCAGAACTTTGTAGACATCATGGATGAACTTGAAATTTTAAAAGTTAAAGTTCGTCAGATTGATGATGACAACATCCTGGATAATGAAAAAGCGGCGATGAAAAGAGATGGAATCTTATAATTAATAAAATCAATAAGTTATGTCAAAATTAGATATATTTAGAGGAGAATGGCTCGACGTAGTTTTTGATGGTAAAAACAAAAATTACGGTGCTTACCAATTGCGTAAGACCAACGGGAGCAATACTACCAAGGCATTATTTATAGGATCTGTTATATTTTTAGTGTTGTTTTTCTCACCAAAAATTTATAGCCTTATAAAAGGTTCAACCAGTGACCAGGATGAGCAGCTAAAAGCACAGGAAGTGATTATTGCACCTCCGCCGCCGGTTGATCCAAAAACACCTCCGCCGCCACCGGTGGAGCCACCCCCACCAAAGGTGGATCAGGTGAAAATGCCACCTCCAATCGTTAAGCCAGATAACCTGGTACGTGACGTGGAGCCACCAACCGTTGAAAAGCTTAAAGAAGCAGATCCGGGCCAGCGAGAAATCAAAGGTGATCCTACAGCTTCAGATATTGTGGTAACAGGCCCAGTGGGTGAGGGACCAAAAAGAGAAGCAGCGGTTGCTGTAGATGATAACAAGGTTTACGATTTCGTTAGTATCGAAAGACAACCAGAATATCAGGGTGGTATGAGTAAGTTTTATGCTTACTTAGGTAAAGCAATCAGATATCCTGCTATGGCACAAGAAAACAACGTTCAGGGTAAAGTGTTTTTATCTTTCGTTGTTGAAAAAGATGGTAAATTAACAGACATCGAAGTTGTACGTGGTTTAGGAAGTGGTTGTGATGAAGAAGCTATTCGTGTATTAAAAGCGAGTCCGCGTTGGGTTCCAGGTATTCAGAATGGTAAACCAGTAAGGGTAAAATTCAATATCAGTGTTAATTTTACTTTGAACTAGTTGAAAATTAAATGTTAAATTTTGATATTTTTAAGCAAAAATCGCCTAAACAGCGGTTTTTGCTCATTTTAGGGCTTTTCATGTTTGTCTTTTACTTGGTATTAGGCTTATCTTTTATTTTTTGGAAAGACCTTCCGCTTAATATGGCACGATCTTATAAGATCGCAATTGGTATCTTTTTGATGATTTATGCCTTTGTAAGGTTATTAAGTCTCGGCAGACAGAATTAAAATGCAGGCAATGATGAGGAATGTATTATTTTTATGCGTGATGCTTGCATTTGTTTCATGCAGCCGTAAAAAAGAAGCTGTAAAAGAAACTCGTACCAGTGGAACACTTAATATGTTGGTGGATGAAAGTGTAGGGCCGATTGTGCAGGAGCAAGTAGATGTTTTTGCCCTCGATTACCCGGAAGCTAAATTTAACTGCACTTTTAAACCTGAAGAAAAGTTACTGCCAACATTTTTAAATGATACCGTACGTGTAATTGTATTGCCAAGAATGTTAACGGCAGAGGAAGAAAAGTTCTATGAAAAAAGAAATATTAAAATAAATACTTCCAGATTTGCTGTTGATGGTATTGCATTAATTACGAATGTAAATAATATTGACAGCACGATTACCGTTAAAGAAGTAATAGATATTTTACAGGGTAAACGCTCGGATAAAAAACTGATATTTGATAATGCCTATTCAAGTACCTTTCAGTATTTTAGAACATTGGCAAATATTACCAAGTTTCCCGATCAGAATGTATATTCTAAAAACTCAAGCAACGAGGTTATAAAGTTTATTGCAGAAGACAAAAATTATATTGGTGTTTTAGGCGTTAACTGGCTTTCGGATAAGAATTTAGCTGCGTCTAAGTATTTGCCGGATGTTAAAGTTTTAGGCGTTAAAAATTTACCAGGTAAAACGGGCGATGACCAGTTTTACAAGCCAAGCCAATATAATCTTATCAATGGCATATATCCTTTTCTGAGAAATATAAATATCATAGATTGTGAGGGACGCGATGGTTTAGGCACAGGATTTGCAACATGGTTAAGAAGCCAACGCGGACAATTAATCGTACTTAAATCTGGGCTTGCTCCGCATAAGTTGATGCCAAGGCAAATTAATTTGAAAAATAAAGAATAAATTATAAATTGAACCACGAACTGATGGACAATCCATGAGTTTATTTTATTTAAAAAACAGAATATCCGATGAAAATTTTAAAGAAAGCAATAACCTTAAATGTAGGTTTGGTGTTGATGGGTTCTGCAGTTTTTGCTCAAAATTTAAACGACGCGAAAAAAGCTATTGACGCTGAACAGTATCAAAAAGCATCAACAGTGCTTAAAGCTTTGGTGAATTCACAAGCATCGAATGGCGATAATTATTATAACCTTGGTTTGGTTTATTTAAAAACTGGCTATATTGATTCGGCGAGAGCTGTATTTACAAAAGGAGTAACCGCTGATCCAAAAAACAACTTAAATGTAATTGGTTTAGGTGAAGCCGATTTATTGTCGAATAACGCTGCATCTGCTAAAACTAATTTTGATAAAGCGATCTCGATGTCGCCAAAAGATTACAAAACCTATTTATATGTAGGTAAAGCATATTTGGCTCAGGATAAACCAAGTGATGATGTATCTACTCCTGATTTTGCTAATGCGTTGGCTAATATTCAAAAAGCAGACGATTTAGATGTTAAAGATAAAGACGCTGAAGTATTTTTAGCTTTGGGTGATGCATACGCTTTGCAAAAGAAAAACTCAGAAGCTTTAGGCCCTTACATGCGCGTAAACGATATCGATCCTTCTAACAGAAGAGCAAAAACACAGATCGGTAAAATGTACAAAGAGTCGAGAGCATTTCCAGAAGGCGAAACTGAATTGAATGATGTAATTGCAGCTGATCCAAACTATGGCCCTGCTTACAGAGAATTAGGGGAGCTTTATTTACAATGGAGTAACTTTGGTGCCGATAAAGAAAAAGCAGCTAAAGCCATTGAAAACTATAAAAAATATCTTGATCTGACAGATAAATCATTGGAATCACAATTACGTTATTCGCAATTTTTATTCTATGCGAAAGATTTCAAAACATTGGAGCAGGTAGCTTCTTCTTTACAAGTGCCTGCCGGCGATTCTAAAGGCGTTGTGGTAGCAAGGTTAAAAGGATGGTCTGCTTACGAAAATCAGAACTATCCTCAGGCTTTAACTTACCTGACAGAGTTCTTTGCTAAAGAAAAAGATAAATCTAAAATTTTAGGTAACGATTACCTTTATTTAGGTAAATCTCAATTGAAAGCAGGGCAGGACAGTTTAGCTGTGTTAAACATTATTGAAGCTGCTAAAATTGATTCAAACAATGCAGATGCGTTATCAGAAGCAGGTTTAGCTTTATACAAAGCGAAAAGATTTAAAAAAGCATTTGATATCTATAAGCTGGCCGTTAAATACAACCCGAATGGAAAAGGTTCATTAACGAACTACTACTATATTGGTCAGACTGCTTTCCTTCAGGGATACTATGACGAGCGTGATAAAAAGCCTGCAGACAGAGCAATGCTTGTTGAAGCGGACTCAGCGTTAAGTCACTTAAACAAGGTTTCTCCTGATTTTGCTTTGGGCTATTTCACCAGAGGCCGTATTAACCGTTTGTTGGATGATAAAGCAAATCCTAAAGGTTTAAGTGTTCCTTATTTTGAAAAATATGTAAGTGAAGTTAAACCAGAAGAAGTTGCAGCAAATAAAAACAACTTAAGCGAGGCTTACGATGAATTGGGTTCTTGGTATGCTGATAAAGATAAAGCTAAAGCGATTGACTATTTCAACAAAAGCATTGCGATAGATCCAGCCGGAACTTATGCACCTGCCAGAATTAAAGAATTAACGGCAGCGCCAGCACCTAAAGGAAAAGGTAAATAATTCATATTTTATTCGTTAAGAAAAAGGCAGGTTTTTGTAATCCTGCCTTTTTCTTTTACTTTTGCAGAGAAAAAATAATATTATGCAAGCGCAAAGTACTCCCGTAGATTTTTTACCAATTATATTTCAGGTAATTGTGGCTCTTGGTTTTGTTGTTACCACCTTGGTTGCAACGCACTTTTTAGGTCCGCGCCGTAAAACAACGGATAAGCTGGAAACTTTTGAGGCTGGGATTAAAGTAATTGGTAATGCCCGTCAGCCGTTTTCAATCAAATATTTTGTGGTAGCGATCCTTTTCGTCCTATTCGACGTGGAGGTGATTTTTATGTATCCATGGGCCGTTAATTTCAGAGCGTTACGCATGGATGGTATGATCGAAATGTTCATTTTTATGGGAACATTGCTGCTGGGCTTTATTTATGTAATCAAGAAAAAAGTTTTAGACTGGAATTAATCCGGTAATATTATAAAGCATAACTAAAAATGCGATTTGACGTTTTGGTTAGCTATTTAGATTGTTTCTAAATGACTGTTGCCTAACTCAAATGCCTTTAAATATTGTAAATTTGTTGCTCATTCTGTAAAGGAATGAGCATTTTTTGTTTATAGACATGAGTGAAATTAATATCGTTGATGCGCCGCCAGGAATAGAAGGATCTGGCTTTTTTGCTACCTCTTTGGATAAAGTAATTGGTTTGGCGCGCTCAAATTCTTTGTGGCCACTTCCATTTGCAACTTCTTGTTGCGGAATTGAATTTATGGCTACCATGGGTTCACATTACGACTTGGGTCGTTTTGGTGCAGAGCGTTTAAGTTTTTCGCCAAGACAGGCTGATGTTTTAATGGTAATGGGAACCATTGCGAAGAAAATGGCTCCTGTATTAAAACAGGTTTATATCCAGATGGCTGAGCCACGTTGGGTAATGGCTGTTGGCGCCTGTGCAAGTAGTGGAGGTATTTTTGATACTTATTCTGTTTTACAAGGTATTGATGAGGTTATTCCGGTAGATGTATACGTGCCGGGCTGTCCGCCAAGACCAGAAGCTATTTTAGATGGTTTTCAGCGAATTCAGGATTTGGTGAAAAACGAATCTGGTAGAAGAAGAAATTCTGAATATTATAAACAGCTTTTAGGACAATACGGTATTAAGTAATGGGAGAGACGACTTTAAATCAGAATGTTTTAGAAAAGCTTAGCAATAAGTTTGGCGATAAAGTACAGTCGGTGGGAGAGCCATATGGTTTGTTAACCTTCAGTACAACGAAAGATGTTATTATTTCTGTATTGAGCTATCTTAAAGAAGAACTGAAGTTTAACTTCTTGACAGATATTACAGCTGTTCATTATCCGGAAAAATCACATGGTATTGCTGTTGTTTACCATTTAAATAATATGGTAGAGCGTGTGCGCATCCGTGTAAAGGTTTTTATATCCGAACAAGAACCAACAATTCCTACGGCTACAGTTGTATGGAAAGGTGCAAACTGGATGGAACGCGAAACATACGATCTTTTTGGTGTTAAGTTTGAAGGGCATCCGGATTTACGCAGAATTCTTAATATGGACGACCTGGGTGTACACCCGATGCTTAAACAATACCCGTTAGAAGATCCGAACAGGGTAGATAAGAAAGACGAATTTTTTGGAAGGTAATCTGTTAAGCCTGTTTGGCTTAAACAAGATGAAGAAATAAATAGTATTTATAAAAATTGAAAGGGAATCTCCAATAGGGGATTAGGGCTATGAATCATAACCATCCGGTATTTACAGATAACGATCCTCAGAGTGAGCTGGTAACCCTGAATCTGGGACCAACACACCCGGCAACGCACGGGGTGTTTCAGAACGTGTTGCAGTTAGATGGAGAGCGCATCGTAAGTGGCGTATCCACCATTGGATACATCCACAGAGCATTCGAAAAAATAGCAGAACACAGACCGTTTTACCAGATTACACCGTTAACAGACCGTTTAAACTATTGTTCATCGCCTATTAACAATATGGGCTGGCATATGACGGTTGAAAAGCTGTTGAATATTCAATTGCCAAAACGGGTTGAATATCTGCGGGTAATCATTATGGAGCTTTCGCGTATTGCCGATCACATTATCTGTAATACAATTATTGGTCAGGATACAGGTGCTACCACGACTTTCTTGTATCTTTTTCAGTTCCGTGAGCATATATACGAAATCTTTGAAGAGGTTTGTG
>JASLGV010000280.1 GCA_030149995.1 Pedobacter sp. | reverse complement strand
TTAAAAAGTCGTTTACCGCTTTAATGGCATTTTCTAAGCGCGCATCGTTCAGTCCGCGAATTACCCGGTAAGTTGCATTTAAGGATTGAAGTTCCTGGTGCCATACATCCATAAAGTAGGCCCTTTTGGTTGGGAAATCGCGCAGCGGATCATCCTCCCAGGGTAAATCGATATCCATTAACAGGTACAAATCGTACGTTCTTTCTTTTAATGCGTTTAGTACCGCTGCGGGTGTTTCGCCAAAGAGTTCATCGCTCCAGATCTTAACGGTTATAAAAGTTGTATCGCAGATTACAAAAGGTTTATCTGTTGTGGTCAGGATAGCATCTTCCAGCGCAAGCTGCCCATAAAACATATTGGCTTCATCCTCCAGGGTGTAAGGTGTGGTTAAATACTGGCAATAATAACGCGCATATTCAGGTACCCAGCCAACATTGAAATGTTTGGCTAATAATTGAGACAGGGTAGATTTGCCGGTACTTTCGGGACCAACAATGGCTATTTTTTTAATTTTCTTGTTCACGGTAAGTTTTTCTCCAGTCTAAATAGCCTCTAAAGGCAATAAAAATTAAGATGGTATAGAGGATGGCACTCAGATTTAAATGTTTATAGATAAATAAAGGTATGTAACAGATGTTTACGAATGTCCAAAGGAGCCAGTTCTCCAATACTTTACGCGTTAGCAACAGTTGAGCTACAAAGCTTACAGAAGTGCAAAAGCCATCTGCATATGGAACATTGCTGTTGGTGTAGGCAGCCATAAACCAGCCCAGTAACAGGGTTAAGAGTGGAATGGTCAGAAGGACTTTTAACCAACCGGCTCTGCTTAAAGCAGTAACAGGGGTTGTTTTGCTCTCTTTTTTATGCGCCCAGAAATACCAGCCATAAACTGCCGTAGATAAAAAATAGATTTGCAGGGTCATATCGCCGTACATGGTTTCTTTAAAAAACAGGCAGGCGTATGCGGTTACACTGATTATGGACACCGGCCAGTTTAAAATACTTTCTTTTGCTGCCAGGTAGATGCAGATAAACCCAGTTAGAACGGCTACCCATTCTAAGGCAGAGGTATGCTTAAATTGTTCTGTCAGAAACTGGAAAAAATAACCAGACCATAAAATCATGTATCAAAAGTAACAGAAAATGCCTTAAAAGAAAAAATCCGGTCGGGGAGGGCTCCCCGTACCGGATAATAAACCAAACAAACTATTTATGAAGAAATCCTCTTTGTGGTTAACTACTCCACTGAGGAAGCTTTAGATCTGATCTAAAGTATTTACAAAACGCAAATACGATGAGCTTATTACAAGATCATTGCCAATTATTTTAATAAACCGCTTTCGTGACTTACTTATGACCTTTTCGCGGTTTCCAGACTAAATTTGCGGTTTTTCGTATTTTTAAAAAGCTTTTTCAATTTAAGTTGTATGTATATCTGACAGTTCAGCGTGTCTTTTTTACACTCAGTTAAAACCCTTTTCAAGCAGACCTGTTAATTAAGATGTTTATTGGGTTCTAATTAAATTATATTGTGATGAAAAAGTGGTCTGTAATGTTATTTGCTTTATTGGTAATTTCAGTTGGTGCAATTGCCATCACTGGTATAAAGCTTGGCTCAATTGTGGGTAAGGTTGCACCTGCAAACGGAGCGGAATCTGTTGTATTGATTTCTGAAAAAGATACCTTACGTACAGAGATTAACCAGGGTATGTTTGTTTTCAATAATCTGAAACAAGGTGTTTACACGGTTTGGGTAAAAGGTGCAGCTCCTTATAAAGATGCAATACTGGAGAAAGTGGCTGTAAAAGACAGCTCAACCACAGATTTGGGCACGATACAACTACCCCAATAATCTTCTCTAAACTGTTGAATATAAATATACCAGCAAGGTGGGGAAAGATTATGCCCGATCTAAAAAGAAATTTAGTTCAGCAAGAAAGGAAAAGATGTTCCGTTGAAATATAAGCGGCTTAAAAACCCTTATAACGCCATGCAGGCATGGGTATTGGTGGCACTTGTTTTTTATTTAAAAAAAAGGATTAAATTACCTTCTAAAAAATGTATCTTTGCATCCCGACAGAACAGTTGGGATTTTTCTTCTTACAAAGCACAAATCTCGTTGCTTCAAGGCTCTAACAAGAGTCAAAACTTTAGAATTTTAATTATAGTATTAAGCTTTACCAATGCCTAAAGACACTTCCATTCGCTCAGTATTAATATTATCGGATCAGGACCAATTATTATTGGACAAGCCTGCGAATTTGATTACTCGGGTTCTCAATCGGCCTTATCTTTGAAAGAAGAAGGAATTGCCGTTTCAATTATCAACTCTAATCCGGCAACGATTATGACGGATAAAGTTATTGGAGACCATGTTTATTTGCGTCCTTTAACTGTTGATTCAATTGAAGAAATTTTACAGGAACACATCGCTTCTACAGAATTGCCTCGGATTGATGCCGTATTGCCTACAATGGGCGGTCAAACAGCATTAAACTTATGTAAAGAAGCTGAAGAACGTGGTGTTTGGGAAAAATATGGCGTTAAAGTAATAGGTGTTGATGTAGCTGCAATTGAGAAAACGGAAAACCGCGAAGCTTTCCGTCAGTTAATGGTGGATATAGGTGTAGGTGTAGCTGAATCGCGAATTGCAAACTCATTTTTAGAAGGTAAAGAAGCTGCGCAAGAAATTGGCTATCCATTGGTAATTCGCCCTTCATATACCTTGGGTGGCTCTGGTGGTGGTTTCGTGCATAAAAAGGAAGAGTTTGATGCCGCATTAAAACGTGGTTTAGAGGCATCTCCTACGCATGAAGTATTGGTAGAAAAAGCAGTTTTAGGCTGGAAAGAATACGAGCTTGAACTTTTAAGAGATAGCAACGATAACGTAATCATTATTTGTTCTATCGAAAACTTCGATCCAATGGGTA
>JASLGV010000202.1 GCA_030149995.1 Pedobacter sp. | reverse complement strand
AGATACCATCCAATTCACTTCGTTATCGCCTTACCGGATTAAAATTACCGGCCGTACCAAACATTTTATCAATGCTTTTGGCGAAGAGGTAATTATCGACAATGCCGAACAGGCGCTTACGAGAGCTTGCCTGGCAACCGCAGCAGAAATCAAAGATTATACCGCCTGCCCGGTTTACTTTAAAGGAAATGAAGCAGGAAGTCATGAGTGGATTATCGAATTCGATAAACAACCCGACGATTTTGAACGCTTTGTCGATGTGATGGATCAGACCCTTCGCGAGGTCAATTCTGATTACGATGCAAAGCGTTTTAAGGATATGGCACTTTGCAGGCCAAAAGTTCACAACGCAGCGCCGCATACCTTTTACAATTGGCTCAAAGCCAATAATAAACTGGGTGGGCAACACAAAGTGCCGCGTTTAGCCAACGAACGGAAATACGTAGATGAGATTTTGGAACTCATGAAATGTCAGTAACGACGTTTAAATGTTACAAAAAAATTGGGGCATTTTTTATTTTTCGGATTTAACTTGCGCATGGTTTATATAACAGGAACATGCTTTAAAAAACAATGGCTTTGCAATATGTCTGCCTGCTTCATTAAGAATAATGAAAAACATTAATTATAAACGGATCGCCTGTCTGTTGTTTTTTACGTATTTTTTTGTATTGATGCTTCAGATTACCCTGCGGTATATACCTGCAAGCAGCGGGATTTCTTTTTTACAAATTAAGCAAACTGAGGTACAGGAGGTCAAATTATATTTACCTCTTTTTTATACACATGTATACAGCGCCATATTTGTTTTACTGGCAGGTTTTACCCAGTTTAACAACCAGCTGCTCCGTCATTATCCCAAAGTGCATAAAGTATTGGGCTATCTGTATGTAGGAGTTGTGCTGTTGCTGGCGGCTCCCTCCGGTGTTTTTATCGGCTGGTTTGCCAATGGCGGTTTGTTTCCGCAGATTTCCTTTGTTACACTCGGTATTTTATGGTTTTGGTTTACCCTTAAAGCTATTCTATGCATTTTTAAGAAGGACCTTTTAAACCATCGGAAATTTATGTACCGCAGTTTTGCCCTTGCATGCTCCGCAATAACTTTACGCTTATGGAAAGTTATTTTAGTATATTTATTCCACCCGGCACCCATGGATGTTTATCAGATCGTTGCATGGATTGCCTGGGTACCTAACCTGCTTTTTGCAGAATGGCTGATAAAAAAAATGTAACCAAAAAAATGAAAAAACGATTATTTCTAAGTAGTGTTCTTCTCGTATTTCTTGCCTGTAAGAACAATCCAAAAACAGAAGAAAGTGTTGACAACAAGGATCTTCCTCAAAATGAGATTCACAAAGAATTTTATGGAACCTGGGTTGGTAATTTTACCATTCCTGAGGATGAAGAGTTTGATGAAATGGACCCGAATGTGGTGGGTAAACTAAATCTTGTTATCAAAAGAATTACACCAGATACCGTTATTGCCCAAAGCATTGTGGCTGGCAATATACAATCGCTTTCGGGAAAAATAACTGAAAACGGAAGTAAGGCAAGTTTTGTGCTGGATCAGCCGGGTGGCGATAAACTGAACGGACGCTTTGAGTTTGAATTTAAAAACGATACCCTTAAAGGTATTTGGATCCCTTATAAAAAGTCTTTAGAAACACCTAAAAAAGAATATAAATTACTTAAGAAAACCTTTCTTTATAATCCCAATCTGATGCTGGATACAGAGAATAATTATGTAGACTGGACTGCCGGAAAGGACAAAGAAAATATCATTAAGAACGACGACGGTACCATTGATACTGCTGTAAACACTTTTTACAGAGCTGCTTCTGATAAGATTTTTAAATTAAATGCTTCCAATACGGTTTTAAAAGAAAAAGATGTTAAAAACCTGCGTAAACTGGATCTTGAGATTATTAAGAATACGATCTTTGCCCGTCATGGGTACGCCTTTAAAAAGCAACTCTATCGTAATTTCTTCGATCCCAACGAATGGTATGTACCTGTTTCGGATAATGTTGATAAGGAGCTTACAGATCTGGAAAGGCAGAACATTCAGCTGCTGCAACGTTTTGAAAAATACGCAAAAGACAGCTACGAAACTTTTGGTCGGTAATTTGCTGTACAAGCATGATGAAACTGAATAAAAGAAACATACTGAATTTTTTTGGTCAGTCCAGATCAAAAGCATCTGTTTTGCTACAGGATAAAAAGAAAACCAGTAAGGCAATTAAAGATGCTTTTGAAAAGGCAAGTGCCAATAAAGGTGCTCTGGAAGGTGTGTGGAATAAATTACAGCTGCTTTTTTCAGTAACAAAAGACTATTCAACCGGCCGTTATACGGAAATTCCTAAACGATCCATTGTGGCTATTATTGGCGGGCTAATTTACCTGCTTATGCCCATGGATGCCATACCTGATTTTATACCCGTTTTCGGTTTGGTAGATGATATCTTTGTGTTAAACCTGGTGTACAGACAAGTGCTTAAAGACCTTGAAAAATACGAGAAATGGAAAAGTAATCAGGCTTATCTGAAATTGAATGAAACAGAGCGTTAGTTTTTTAGACTGGCTGAGCCTTCACCTGCTAAGTTGTCCGTTTAAAACAATTTCAGGTATGGATTGTCCGGGCTGCGGTTTGCAAAGATCACTGATTGCGTTGTTTAAGGGCAACCTGCTGCAATCGTTCAAGTTATACCCGGCAACCATCCCATTTGTGGTTTTAATACTTTTTGTGCTCGTACATTTGAAAGTCGATTTTAAATTCGGAGCCGGATTTATTAAGGTGATGTACATTTTTATAGCACTCCTTGTAATGGTAAATTATATTTATAAAATATACAATCACCAGCTTTACAGTTGAGTCGGGAAGGCTGTTCATTTTTAATAGTTGTTGCAGTAATTATTTCAATCCATTACATTTACAGTAAATAAACCCTACAATATAAAACTTATGACTGAAGAACAATTTGATAAGCCGGCAGATCCAACACCTGGAAATGTGGGACAAACCCCCGGAGCACCGGTAAATAACGGGCCTATACAGCCGCCGCCATTTCAGCAACCACCTGCTTTCGGGCAATTTAACGGAGGTGTTCAGAACTTGCCAAATGCAACCGTTGTATTGGTTTTGGGTATCATTTCCATCCCGGCATGCTGCTGCTATGGTGTTTTAGGACTTATTTTTGCCATTATTGCATTGGTACTGGCTAAAAAAGACCGGGCGTTGTATTTCCTGAATTCGAACAACTATACGCTGAGCTCTTTTAAAAACCTGAATGCAGGAAGAGTTTGCGCCATTATTGGTTTAATTTTAAGCATTCTTTATCTGGTGTTGATTATTATTGCGATTGCAACATTTGGTGTAGCGGCTTTAAAAGATCCTCAGTTAATGAAAGAAATTCTGGAAAGCAAAGGTTATCAATAACATATATCCCCTTTAATTTTACCTTAAAAATATAAATCGGACAGCAGGGTGCTGTCCGATTTTAGTATTTTTGTACCCCAGTATTAAGCGTAAATAAAAATTATTAGATCATGTATCCAGAATATTTAGTTGAACCAATGCGTAAGGAATTAACCAACGTTGGTTTTGAGGAATTAAAAAATGCAGCAGATGTAGACCAGGCCATTAAAGGCGAAGGAACTGTTTTGGTGGTTGTTAACTCGGTATGTGGTTGCGCAGCAGCCAATGCACGCCCGGCGGCAAGAGCAGCAGCAGCACATGAGAAACACCCGGATAAACTGGTAACTGTTTTTGCGGGTATGGAAAAAGAAGCTGTAGATCAGGCCAGAAGTTACATGTTGCCTTATCCACCTTCATCGCCAGCTATGGCGCTGTTTAAAGATGGCAGATTGGTACACATGATCGAAAGACACCAGATAGAGGGGCGTCCGGCACAAATGATTGCCGATAACCTGATCGGTGCATTTGAACAATATTGCTAATTTATATAAAAGTAAAAAAAGGTTATGCTAAGCAGTATAACCTTTTTTTGTGGTGCCGGATGTTCCCGTCTGCGCCTTATTAAACATCTGGAGCAGGCATTTTGGGAGACCGGATGTCAGATAAAATAAAAAGGATGTCGTTTAGATATTCTCATTTTCTAAAAATCCTTGTTGAGCAATTTTTCCAGTTCTCCGAAAGAAACATTCATCCGTACGCGTCCCTGTTTGGCGTAAGAAATTTCGCCGGTTTCTTCGGAAATAATAACGGCTACCGCATCACTTGTTTCAGATACGCCAATACCCGCGCGGTGCCTTAAACCGAATTGAGGCGGCAACTGGTCGTTTTCAGTTAAAGGTAAAATACAGCTGGCACTTTTAATTTTGTTTTCAGAGATAACCACCGCGCCATCGTGCAGCGGACTGTTTTTCTGAAAGATGCTTTCGAGCAGTCGCTTTGAAATTTTGGCATCAACTACCTCGCAGCTGTTGGCAAAAAATTCTTCGTCATAATATTTTACAAAAACAATCAGGGCACCCGTGCGGGTTTTTTTCATGCTTTTGCAGGCATCCACAATGGGCTTTATACGGGTTAAATTGTTGCGTTCTATTTCTTTGCGGCCGAATAAATATCCCCACCAGGCCTTATTCTTTTGCAAAAAGGCATTTTTACCAATTAACAACAGAAACCGCCTGATTTCCTGCTGGAAAATTATAATCAGTGCAATGATACCCACACTCATAAACTTCTCTATGATGGTGGTTAATAAATCCATGTGCAGGGCCTTAACAATCCAGTAAAATACGGTAATGATAAACATACCAAGCAGCAGGTTTACGGCCAGAGTATTGCGAATCAGCGTATAAACATAGTACATGAGCAGGGCTACCAGTACAATATCTACTACATCAGTAACCGTAATTTTTACAAAATCGAAGTCTAAACCTTTCATTACAGACAAGATAAGAAACATTTATTAAATGTTTAAAGGGTGAGGTATTCAATTATGGGCCAGGGCGCCGGCATTTTTATAAAGGGAAGGTTTAATCGTTTAAACAATCCAGCAGCCGGATACATTCCACGGCTTCTTTTACATCGTGCACCCTTAAAATCTGCGCGCCTTTTTGCAGGGCAATTGTATTTAATACCGTGGTGCCATTTAAAGCATGAGCAGCATCTGTGCCGAGTACTTTATAGATCATCCCTTTGCGAGAGAAACCGGCAAGCAGGGGCAGGTTAAATATTTTAAAATCCTGCAGCTGCTTTAAAAGCTGGTAGTTATGTTCGGTGGTTTTGCCAAAGCCGAAGCCCGGATCGATGATTACGTCGTGCACATGAAGGGCATTCAAAAGAGCCAGTTTTTTAGAAAAGTAATCGGCTACTTCAAGGAAAACATCTTTGTAAACAGGGTTTTGCTGCATGTTTTGCGGCGTTCCTTTCATGTGCATCATGATGTAGGGAACCTGCAGGCGTGCCACGGTTTCGAACATGTCAGGATCCATATCGCCTGCGGCAATATCGTTGATGATGTGGGCACCGGCCAGGATACTTTCTTCGGCCACTTGTGCCCTGAATGTATCAATAGAAAGAATAATTTCGGGGAAATTTTTAACCAGGGCTTCCACTACGGGAACCAGTCTTGAGCATTCGGCAGCGGCTGTAATGTGTTCGGCACCTGGTCTGGACGAATAGCCGCCAAGATCAATAAAAGTGGCACCTGCTTTAAGCATGTTTTCGGCTTGTGTAAGAGCCTGGTCAACAGAAGCCATGCGGCTGTCGCTAAAGAACGAATCCGGTGTGATGTTGAGAATTCCCATTACGGTAGGTTTGCTCAAATCAAGGGCGCGGCCTTTAATATTTAAGGTATTTTTGCTTGCAAAGAAGTTTTTTTCTGACATAATAAACCCTTTCGGGGGATTTGCGTTTCGCTATAAAAATGTATCTTTAGCTTTTGTTTTTCGAGACAAAAATACACTAAAACTAAATAATTAAGGACTTTGGCACAAACAAATACTTCTTCAGAATTCGACGCTGTGATTGCGGTATGTAAATCACTTTTTTTAAAAAAGACCAAGGATTATGGCACTGCCTGGCGCATCTTAAGACCAAGCTCCATAACAGATCAGATTTTTATTAAAGCGCAGCGAATCAGGACCCTGGAAGAAAAAAAGGTAAGTAAGGTGGGAGAAGATATTGTTTCGGAATATATAGGCATTGTGAATTACTGTATCATTGCCATTATGCAACTCGAACTGAATGAGGATGAACCATACGAACTCGAATACGGAAGGGTTGAGCAACTGTTTGAGCAAAAGGTTATCGAAACAAAAGAACTTATGCAGGCTAAAAACCACGATTATGGAGAAGCCTGGCGCGATATGCGCATCAGTTCTTTAACCGATCTGATCCTGATGAAAATCCTGCGTGTAAAGCAAATTGAAGATAACGAAGGGCAGACCCTGGCATCAGAAGGCGTTAAAGCAAATTATCAGGACATGCTGAATTATTCGGTCTTCTCGCTGATTAAACTAAATGTTAAGTAACAAATAATCTGGCCATCGCCTTATCTTTAAGAGATATATGCGGGCAATGGCATAACCTTTTAAACAATTTATACCCATGAAAAATAAATTATTAGGTTTTTCGCGCATTTTTGTCGGTGTTCTCTTTATTTTTTCAGGCCTGATCAAGGCCAACGATCCCCTGGGATTTGGATATAAGTTACAGGAATATTTCGAAGTTTTTCACCTGGATTTTCTGAGTGGCATGGCCACCGGAATTGCCATTTTGTTGTGTACGCTCGAAATTGTATTAGGTGCTTTGTTACTTTTTGGCTTTTGGGCTAAAAAGGTTGCCTGGGGCTTGTTACTGCTCATCATATTTTTTACCCTGCTTACATTTGTTTCGGCTGCCTTTAAAGTGGTTACCAGTTGTGGTTGTTTTGGCGATGCCATTCCGCTTACCCCATGGCAGTCTTTCGGTAAAGACATCATCCTGTTTGTACTGATCCTTTATATTTTTATCAACAAAGAGCTGATTAAACCTGTAACCGATAATAAGAACAATCAAAAATACCTCAGCTATGCGGTACTCGTACTGGCAACCGGTTTTGGTATGTATACTTATAGTTTCCTGCCGGTAATAGATTTTCTGCCCTATAAAAAAGGGGCTCACATTCCATCGCTCATGGTCATTCCGCCGGGAGAAAAACCCGATGAATTTGAGATTATGTACCATCTTAAAAACAAAAAAACAAAGGAAGAGAAGGACATAAGCGATAAAGAATATCTTAAAACAGAGATCTGGAAAGATGAGAACTGGGAGATTGCAGGCGAACCGAAAAAGAGATTGGTTAAAAAAGGTTTTGAACCTAAAATAAAAGACCTCATTATTACCGATACCTCGGGAACAGCGTATACAAAAGAACTGATTGAAAATCCTTATTACAATTTGATCTTTGTAGCCTATAACCTGAAAGAAACCAACACGGCTGCCATTGGTAAATTAAATGCACTTGCCATGAATGCAGCACAGCAGTTTAACATCAGAAGTGTATTGCTTACATCGAACGCCGCCAGGGATGCAGAAGAATTTATTAAAAAGAACAACCTTTTTGCTGAAGTGTTCTATGCCGATGCCGTTCCGTTAAAGAGTATGGTTCGTGCCAATCCGGGTGTTCTGCTGCTTAAAAACGGCGTGGTCATCAATAAATGGCATTATAACAACGTGCCCGAATTTGACGAGCTCACCAAAACTTATTTTATAAAATAGCATGCTGGGCTATGCTTTGAAAAAACTTTTGTACGGACTGGCTGTAATGGCCGGTATTGTGCTGATTGTTTTTGTGTTGTTTAATATTTTGCCTGGCGATCCTGCCCGGATGACCATGGGGCAACGTGCCGATGTTCAGTCGCTCGAAGCGGTCAGAAAAGAATTCGGACTGGATAAATCAAAACCTGTTCAGTTTCTGCTGTACGTAAACGATTTGCTGCCGGTAAGTATTTTGGAGAATGACCCTGCTACGCAAAATAAATATCATTACCAGCAACTGGTTTCTTTTGGCTCCAAAGCGCTGGTTTTAAAATGGCCATATCTACGCAGCTCTTATCAAACCAAACGCGATGTAACCAGCATCCTGGCAGAAACCGTTCCGAATACTTTTATCCTGGCCGCAACAGCCATGATTTTTGCCACCATTGTGGGCTTATTGCTCGGTGTGCTATCGGCTGTTTACCGGGATACCTGGATTGATAAGCTTGCCAATGCATTTGCAATTATGGGAATATCGGCACCGGCTTTTTTTGCCGGAATTATCATTGCCTGGATTTTTGGTTTTGTATTGTCTGATTATACCGGGTTAAAAATGAATGGAAGCCTGTACAGCTACGATCCTTTTGAAGGAGAAGTTTTAACGCTGCGTAACTTGTGGTTGCCAATGATTACGCTGGGCTTGCGTCCGCTGGCAATTATTGTACAGCTAACCAGAAGTACCATGCTGGATGTGCTGGCACAGGACTACATCCGTACGGCCAGAGCGAAAGGCCTGAGTAAAAAGACCATTATTTACAAACACGCACTTAAAAACACCTTAAATCCGGTTATTACGGCAATATCGGGCTGGTTTGCTTCTCTGCTTGCCGGATCGTTTTTTGTAGAATATGTATTTGGTTATAACGGACTGGGACGCACAACCGTATCGGCACTTGAAATGTCAGACTTTCCCGTTGTAATGGGATCTATACTTTTTATTGCCTTTGTGTTTGTGGTCATCAACATCCTGGTGGATGTGCTATACGCATGGATTGATCCAAGGGTCAAGCTAAGCTGATAAATGGAAGAATAAGATAAAAATAACCGCAGGCAAGTACTTTTTTTGCTAAAAATCCGGTTATCAACAATATAATATTAAAAGACTGAGATCAAATATGAAAGTTTTCCTGGTTGGATTTATGGGCTGTGGTAAAAGTACAAAAGCCAAGCAGCTGGCAAGTCGCTTAAATTGTCAGGTAATTGACCTGGATGCCGAAATTGTTCAAAGCACCGGTAAAAGTATTGCCGAGTATTTTGAACTTTACGGAGAAGAAGGATTCAGGCAGTACGAACGTACCATACTGAGAGAATACCCATATCCGGAAACCTGCGTGGTGGCCACTGGTGGCGGACTTCCTTGTTTCTTTGATAACATGGACTGGATGAATGCCAACGGGCAAACCATATACCTCCGGATGGAACCTGCTCAACTGGTATCGCGCCTGCACAACAGGCAAAAAAGACCTTTAATAAAAGACATGAACGATGAACAGCTGCTTGAATTTATAAAAGTAAAGCTGCAGGAACGCAATCCCTTTTACAACCAGGCAAAAATCATTTTAAATGCTTTTGACCTGGATGCAGAAAAGCTGGAAAGTGCTTTGAAACAGGATTAAGCTTTTCCTGTTTCGCCCTTTTCCTCCTCAAATTGTTCTTCAATATATTTGATTTTTGTTTTGCCGTGAGGTGCCGGTTCTCCGTAATCATTGATGTTTACAAAGACAATTTTATCAATGGTTAAAATGCTTTTGCGTGTTATCTTATTTCTAACCTCGCAACACATGGTAATGGAAGTGGTACCAAAAGAAGTAGCCGTGATGCCCATTTCTATAATATCGCCCAGCTTACCTGAACTGACAAAGTTAATTTCCGACATATATTTGGTAACTACTTTTGGATTTTCAAGTTGAACAATAGCATAAATAGCAGCCTCCTCGTCGATCCATTTTAAAAGGCTGCCGCCAAATAAACCGCCGTTCGGGTTCAGGTCTTCGGGTTTAATCCATTTTCTGGTGTGAAAGTTCATGGTACAATTTGATTAAATAAATGCAAAGATCGTTATGTTTTGATTTAAAATTGCCAAGCATTTGTAAAGGTTAATGCAAAAAGATACTAAATTGTTTGTCGGTCTTTAAATAAGATCGTCAATAATTTTGGCCGATAACAGAGCCAGCGGGATGCCACCGCCCGGATGCACACTTCCACCACAGAAATAGAGGTTCTTAATGCGTGGATGAAAGTTTGCATGTCTTAAAAAAGCCGCAAACTGATTGTTAGAGCTGTTGCGGCTTTTTT